>DASXVR010000001.1:0-12153 GCA_036504175.1 Actinotalea sp.
CGGTCATCGTCCGATCATGAGCGCTCGGCGGCGCTCCAGGCGATCCCGTCGAGGATGTCGTGCTCGGAGGTCACGACCGTCTTGAGGTGACCGCCGGCGATCCCGACGTCGGCACGGACCCGGCTCACCACGTTCGACCAGACGAGCGCCCCTGCTCCCATGACGTCGACGCGTCCGGGGTGCATGAACGGCAGCACCGCGCGCCGGGCCCGCGTCATGCCCAGGAGGGTGCGGCAGGATGCGAGCACCTTGTCCACCGGGAGCACGGCGCCGTCGATGCGCTCCGGGTCGTACCGCTCGAGGTCCAGCACGTGGGCCGTCACGCTCGTGACCGAGCCCGCGAGCCCGACCAGCGTCGCGGTGCGCCCGAAGGGGACCACCTTGCTCGCCTTGTTCAGGGCGGCCACGACGTCGGCGCTCGCTGCAGCGATCTCCTCCGGCGTCGGGGGGTCGCTGTGCAGGTGGCGCTCGGTCATCCGCACGCAGCCGACGTCCATCGAGTAGGTCGCCACCGGCGAGGTGGTCCCCAGGACGAGCTCGGTCGACCCCCCGCCGAGGTCCACGACGAGGAACGGCCCCCGGTGGCGGCCGGCGAGCACACCCGTCGCGCCGCGGAAGGACAGGCGGGCCTCCTCGTCGCCCCCGATCACCTCGGGCTCCACGCCCAGGGTCGCGTGGACGTCGTCGACGAAGTCCTGACGGTTCTCGGCGTCGCGGGTCGCGGACGTCGCGACGAAGCGGATCCGCTCCACCCCGAGCTCGGTGCACAGCGCCGCGTAGCGACCGGCGGCCTCACGGGTGCGTGCGAGAGCCTCCGGGGCGAGCCTGCCCGTCCGGTCGACGCCCTGCCCGAGCCTGACGACCTCCATCCGGCGGTCGACGTCGACAAGCGTCCCCGCGCCCGGGTCGACGTCGGCGACGAGGAGACGGATGGAGTTGGTCCCGCAGTCGATGGCGGCCACGCGTGTCATGCGAGAAGCCTGCCATCCCGGCGGCGCACCCCGGCCCCGGAGCCGCCCGGCGGCCGCAGCGGCGGCCAGCCGGTGCAGATCCGCTCGCTGGGGGTCAGGTGCGGACGGGCCCGCAAACCGAGGTTCAGCAGGTGCAGACGTCCGGCCGCCAGGTGCCGCTGATCAGGGCGAGCGCCTCGTCGCCGAGCGGATTCACGCCCGGACCGGCAGCCAGCGCGTGCGCGACGAGGACGTGCAGGCACTTGACCCGGGTCGGCATGCCCCCGGCGGAGATCCCGGCGATCTCCTCCGGCTCGCCCAGCTCGGCCCGCGAGGCCAGATAGTGCTCATGGGCTGCGCGGTACCGGGCGGCGAGGTCCTCGTCGGCCGCGAGCCGCTCGCTCATCTCCCGCATGACGCCGGACGCCTCGAGCGTGGACGTCGCTGCGACCGCGCCGGGGTGCGTGAGGTAGAACGTCGTCGGGAACGGTGTGCCGTCGTCGAGGCGCGGTGCCGTGCGGACCACCGTGGGTCGCCCGCACACGCAGCGTGCACCGATGGCCACCACCCCGCGCGCCGGGCGGCCGAGCTGACCGGCGAGCGTCTCCAGGTCCTGCGGTGCGACCTCGTGGGGATACGCGCTCATCGCTTCTGCCCGGGCATCGGCGCGTCCCCGGCGATCTCCACGGACTGCCAGACGGTCGCGTACCACGGCACCTCGGCGCCGCCGACGGGCAGGGTCGGGCCGGCAGCAGGACCGGGTGTGGCTCCGTCGGCGGTGGGCGTCTCCACCACCACCTCGGGGTCGATCACCCGGTAGGAGGTCTCCCCCGGGTTGACGAACGACAGCCGCTCGCGCGCCTGCGCCTCGACGTAGGCGGGGTCGCTCCACCTGTCGAGCTCGGCCTGGCTGTCCTTCTCAGCGCGTTCCGCCGCGGCGACGTCGGAGGCGAGGGTGTGCAGCTCGGCCTGCTGGGCGAGATACGCGCGGATGGTCGGGAAGAGCATGCTGAACGCGACCAGGGCCACGATCGCCAGCACCAGCGCACGCACCGAGATGAGCCGCGCGAGCTGGACCGGGAGCGGCTCGGTGTCGTCGTCTGCCCGGACCGACGACGACGTTGCGGCACCGGCAGCCGATCGGGTCCCCGGGCGGGCTCCGCGCGGCCGGGTGGTCGACCCGCGACCGTCGCGCGCCGACGGCCGCGGCGCTGTCGCCGTGGCGGAGGCGGAGGCCCCCGTCCGGGCGCGAGGGGACGCAGGCCGACGGGACATGGGTCGATTGTGCCCCGGCCGACGCCCCGGGGCGGGGACCGCGCCGACCATGGCGCGTCACCCGGGCTGGGCCGCCCACAGCGCGTCATCCGGGCCGAGCCGCCCCCGGCGCGTCATCCGGGCCGAGCCGCCCACAGCGAGGCCCAGCCGCGCCCACTCCCCTGCCGGACGCATCAGGGCCCGCCCGGCGTGTGCCGGACGGGCCCTGATGTCGACCCGCCCTAGGGACGGGTCAGGTGCTCAGCGCTGGTGGCGCGGGAAGGCGCTCGCACCGGCGTAGCGGGCGGCGTCGTCGAGCTCCTCCTCGATGCGCAGCAGCTGGTTGTACTTGTTGATGCGCTCGCCGCGGGCGGGCGCACCGGTCTTGATCTGGCCGGCGTTCGTCGCGACGACGAGGTCGGCGATCGTGACGTCCTCGGTCTCGCCCGAACGGTGCGACACCATGGCGGTGAAGCCCGCGCGCTGGGCCATCGTGACGGCGTCCAGCGTCTCGGTCAGGGTGCCGATCTGGTTGAGCTTGACCAGCAGCGAGTTGGCCGACTTGAGCTTGATGCCCTTGGCCAGGCGCTCCGGGTTGGTCACGAACAGGTCGTCGCCGACGATCTGGACGCGGTCGCCCACACCCGCGACGAGCCCGGACCAGGACTCCCACTCGTCCTCGGACAGCGGGTCCTCGATGGAGATGAGCGGGTAGTCCGCGACGAGCTGCGTGTAGTACGCGATCATCTCGTCGGGCGTGTGCGCACGGCCCTCGAACTGGTAGGCGCCGTCCTTGAAGAACTCGGTCGCCGCGACGTCGAGCGCGAGGCAGACGTCGGTGCCCGGGGTGAAGCCGGCCTGCTCGATGGCGACGAGGATCAGGTCCAGGGCGTCACGGTTGCTCGGCAGGTTCGGGGCGAAGCCGCCCTCGTCGCCGAGGCCGGTGCCCAGGCCCTTGCTCTTCAGCACGGCCTTGAGGGAGTGGTAGACCTCGGCGCCGGTGCGCAGGGCCTCGCGGTAGGTCGAGGGGCCGATCGGCGCGACCATGAACTCCTGGATGTCGACGTTGGAGTCGGCGTGCGACCCACCGTTGAGGATGTTCATCATCGGGACGGGCAGCAGATGGGCGTTCGGGCCGCCCAGGTAGCGGAACAGCGGCAGGTCGGCGGAGTCGGCAGCGGCCTTGGCCACGGCCATCGACACGCCGAGGATGGCGTTGGCGCCGAGCTTGCCCTTGTTGGGCGTGCCGTCGAGGTCGATCAGGGCCTGGTCCACCAGGCGCTGCTCGCTGGCCTCGAAGCCGATGAGCTCGGGGGCGATCTCGTCCATGACGGCGTTGACCGCGTCCTGGACACCCTTGCCGAGGTACCGGCCCTTGTCGCCGTCACGGCGCTCGACGGCCTCGAACGCGCCGGTGGAGGCGCCCGAGGGCACTCCCGCACGAGCGATGGTGCCGTCGTCGAGGGCAACCTCGACCTCCACGGTGGGGTTGCCGCGCGAGTCAAGGATCTCGCGGGCGCCTACGGCCTCGATTGTGGCCACGGAAGCTCCTTCGGGCGATCGGTTGGTGTGTTGTGCCGGTTGGTGGCTGCTCACCGGTCGCACGGGGCGATCGGCCAGCGGCCGGGTCAGGGCCGGCCGCCGGTCCTCGTCAACCGGCCACGGTCCAGGGTAGTCGCCTGGGCAAGACCCGGTCGGGACGTTCGGCGCGTGGTCGGGCGTCCCGGCTGTGGTCCGGCGTACCGGTGGCCGGCGGGTCGGCCGACCTGTCAGCCGGTCCGTCGGTCGGCCGGCTGATCGGTCGGCGGCCGGTCAGCTCACCGGGGCCGGTGCCGCCTGGGTCTGCAGGGCTGTGATGATCGCGTCGACCTGGGTCTTGGCGTCACCGAAGAGCATCGCGGTGTTCTCCTTGAAGAACAACGGGTTCTGGACGCCCGCGTACCCGGTGGCCATCGACCGCTTGAACACGATCACCTGGTGCGCCTTCCACACCTCCAGGACGGGCATGCCGGCGATGGGAGAGCCCGGGTCCTCCAGGGCTGCGGGGTTGACGGTGTCGTTCGCGCCGATGACGAGCACGACGTCGGTGTCCGCGAAGTCGTCGTTCACCTCGTCCATCTCGAGCACGATGTCGTAGGGCACCTTCGCCTCGGCCAGCAGGACGTTCATGTGGCCGGGCAGGCGTCCGGCGACCGGGTGGATGCCGAAGCGCACCTGGACCCCTGCCGCCCGCAGACGCGAGGTCAGGTCGGCCACCGGGTACTGGGCCTTGGCGACGGCCATGCCGTACCCGGGGGTGATGACCACTGAGCGCGCCTGCACGAGCATCTCGGCGACCTCGGCCGCACTGACCTCACGGTGGTCCCCGTGCTCGGCCGCCGCGTGCACCACGGTGCCCGCCTCGACGCCGAAGCCGCCGAGGATCACGCTGATGAAGGACCGGTTCATGGCCTTGCACATGATGTAGGACAGGATCGCGCCGGAGGAGCCGACGAGGGCGCCGGTCACGATCAGCAGGTCGTTGTTGAGCATGAAGCCCGCTGCAGCAGCGGCCCAGCCGGAGTACGAGTTCAGCATGGACACGACCACCGGCATGTCGCCGCCGCCGATGGAGGCGACCAGGTGCCAGCCGAGCAGCAGGGCGATCACCGTCATCGCCACGAGCGGGATCGCCGCGTTGTCCGCGAGGAACCAGGCGAGCAGCCCGGCCGAGGCGATCAGCGCGGTGAGGTTGAGCAGGTTGCGGCCGGGGAGCTTCAGGGGCGCCGACGAGATCCGGGCGGAGAGCTTCAGGTAGGCCACGATCGAGCCGGTCAGGGTCACCGCGCCGATGAGGACGCCGAGGAAGACCTCGACCTGGTGAACGGTGTCAGCCGGCTCGGTGAGGTAGGAGTTGAAGCCCACCAGCACGGCCGCCAGCCCGACGAAGCTGTGCAGCATCGCGATCATCTCGGGCATCTGCGTCATCTCGACGGCGCGTGCCCGCCAGATGCCGGCCGCTGCGCCGATGCCGAACACCAGAGCGATGAGGATGAGCGTCACGAGCACGGAGCGCTCGCTGTCCTTGAGGCTGAGGATGACCGTGGCCACCAGGGCCAGCACCATCCCGATCATGCCGAGGACGTTGCCCCGGCGTGCGGAGCCCGGGGTCGACAGACCCGCCAGGCTGAGGATGAACAGGACCGCCGCGACGAGGTACACGGCCTGCACGAGAGAGGTCAGCACGTCATCCGTCCTTCCGGAACATCCCGATCATTCGGTAGGCCACGAGGAAGCCACCGAAGATGTTGATGCTGGCCACCGACGCCGCGACGAACGCGAGCGAGGAGACGAGCAGGTTGTCGGAGCCGACCTGGAGCAGGGCGCCGACGAGGATGATCCCCGAGATGGCGTTGGTCTGGGCCATCAGCGGCGTGTGCAGCGAGTGGCTGACGTTGGAGATCACGTAGTAGCCCACGACGACCGCCAGGGCGAACACGGTGAAGTGGCCCTGGAACGCCGTCGGGGAGAAGGTCAGCGCGAGACCGACCAGCACGGCACCGAGGCCGGCCATGACGCTCCGCCGGGTGCGGCGGCGCTTCTGCGCCTCCAGCGCCAGGCGCGCCTTCTCGACCGGGTCGACGACCGGCTCGGCCACGGCGGCGGCCTCCTGCCCGGCTGACACCTGCACCGGAGGAGGTGGCCAGAGGACGTCGCCCTCATGGGCCACCGTCATGCCGCGCTGGACGGGGTCGGTCAGGTCGAGGGTCAGCTCGCCGTTGCGCTCGGGGGTGAGCAGGGTCATGAGGTGCAGGATGTTCGTCCCGAAGAGCTGGGACGTGTGCTGCGGCATCCGGCTGGTCAGGTCGGTGTACCCGATGATGATCACGCCGTTGTCCGTGACCACGCGCTCCCCGGGCACGGTGAGCTCGCAGTTGCCGCCGCCCGCCGCCGCGAGGTCGACGATGACGCTGCCGCGCTTCATGGCCGCAACCATCGCCGCGCTGATCGTGCGCGGCGCGAACCCGCGCACGAGCGCCGTCGTGATGACCACGTCCGCCTTGGCCGTCTCCTCGGCGTACATGCGCGCGGTGAGCCGCTCCTGCTCCTCGGTCAGCGCGCTCGCGTAGCCGTCCTTGCTGACCTCCTGCTGCGCCGCCGCCGCCTGCACGAACTGCGCCCGCATGGACTCGATCTGCTCGCCCACCTCGGGGCGCACGTCGTAGGCGCGGACCTGCGCGCCCAGGCTGCCCGCCGCGCCGATCGCGGCGAGGCCGGCGACACCGGCACCGATGACGAAGACGTTGGCCGGCGCCGTCTTGCCGGCGGCCGTCACCTGACCGGTGAACATGCCGCCGTACTCCTCGGCGGCCTCGATGACCGCGCGGTAGCCGGCCACGTTGGACAGCGTGCTCAGCACGTCGAGCGACTGGGCGCGCGAGATGCGCGGCACCGCGTCGAGGGCGAGCGCCGTCACGCCGCGCGAGGCGAACGCCTCGACCAGCTCGGGGTGGGCTGCGGGACCCATCATCGAGATGGCCGTCACGCCGGGGCGGAGCTCGGCGATGCGTTCGGGCTCGAGCGGGTTCACCGTCGTGATGATGTCGCTGTCGACGACCTTGTCACCGGGTGCGACCTCGGCGCCGGCCTCGGCGTAGGCGGCGTCGGTGAAGTTCGCAGCCGCCCCTGCACCCTCCTCGACCACGACCTCGTAGCCGAGCTTGCGCAGCTGCGCCACGGTCTTGGGCGTGGCGGCGACGAGCCGCTCGCCCGGCCGGGACTCGCGGGGGACGCCGATCTTCATCGCGTGCTCTCCTCGTCTGGCCGGTGTGCCGACCGGATGTGCCGACAACCTCGTCGAGGCTATCTGCCGACTGGGACCGTTTCTGAGGACGTTCGGCTCACGCGCGACGCTCCGACGTCCGCACCCGCTCCTCGAGCTCGCGGACCGCGCGGCGCAGCGCGGCGTCGGCGTCGACCCCGGCGAGCTCGGCGCGCCGGACGACCTCGAGCAGCTCCTGCCCGACAGCCACCTCGTCGGCAGGAGCGCCGCCCGCAGAGGCGACGACGGACCCGTCGGGCGCAGTCGCGCTGCCCACGTCCAGCGACGCCCGGCGGCCGCGGGCCAGCACCGCCTGCGCACGCGCGAGTGCCGGCAGGGCGGCCGGTATCCCGTCCAGCGCCGACGAGCGGTCCTTCTCGGCCTTCTTGATCTCGTCCCAGCGGCGGGTCTGGTGCTCCGCGTCGCGGACGGTGGCGTCGGCGAACACGTGTGGGTGCCGGCGGCGGAGCTTCTCGGCCGTGCCCGCCGCGACGTCGCCGAGGGTGAACGGCTCGGTGGGGTGCTCCTCCGCGATCCGCGCGTGGAACACGACCTGGAGCAGCAGGTCGCCGAGCTCCTCGCGCAGGCCCTCGCGGTCACCGGTCTCGACCGCCTCGGCGACCTCGTAGACCTCCTCGATGGCGAACGGGACCAGCGAGGCGTGCGTCTGCTCGGCGTCCCACGGGCACCCGCCGGGCGACCGCAACCGGTCCATCACCGCCACCAGCTCGGCGAGCTCGGCGGCGGTGCTCATGCCTTCGGCGCGACGATCCACGGCAGGGCCAGCGGTGTGATGCTCCCGGTCCCGGGGTCCATCTGCCCGTAGCGGGGGTTCACGTCCAGGTGCGTGGCGGCGATCTTGTCGGTGACCCCGGTGATGATCGTGTCGGCATCCGAGAGGGTCCGGATCTTGTCCAGGGCCATCGAGAACTGGATGATCTGGACCGCGTCGTCGCCCAGCGGGACCGGTGTGACAACCGTGGCAGGTGCCCCTGCGTCGCTGCCTGCGCTCGCCTGCGCGGACACCTGCTCCTTCTCGATGGCCGCGCGAGCCTCGTCGGCCGAGACGCCCACGCCGTTCTCGGCAGCGGCGTCGATGAAGAACGGGGCAGCCACCAGGGCCGAGAGCACGTTGGAGGCGTCGGCCTTCGCGACCACCGTGAGCAGGTCCTTCTGGGCCGTCTCGAGCTCGCTCTGGCTGATGGTGCGGTCGCCGACCACGGCGGCGACGCCGGGCCGTGCGGAGCACCCGCCGAGGAGGGCTGCGCCCACCAGGACCAGCGCGGTCACGCCGGCCAGCGCCCGCGACGAGCGGCGTGCGGACCCGTCGACCTGACGGCCCTCGCTCGAGTGCACCTTCGACCTCACGTGACCGACCTCCCGACGTCCTGCGCGATGGCTCTCATGGTAGGCGAACCGGCTGGTCCGCTCGGGCCGCGACCGGCGGGGCCAGGACCGTCGTGACGAGGTCGCGCGCCCAGGTGAGCAGCTCACGACCGCCGAGCGCCCGACCGCCGATGCGCGCCGTCGTCGGGAAGGGCACGAGGATGGTGCGGATCGCGGGCTTGAGCACCACGCCGGGGTAGAGGCGCTTGAGGCGCAGCTGCGCCGACTCGGCCAGCTCGACCGGCGCGAAGCGGATGAACTTGCCCTGGGCGGTGACGTCCGTGAGGCCGGCCTCACGGGCCACGTTGCGGAACCCGGCGACCTCGAAGAGGCTCTCCACCGGCTCGGGCAGCAGGCCGTACCTGTCGAGCAGCTCGGCGCGGACCTCGTCCAGGGCCTGCGGGGTCGTCGCGTCGGCGATCTTCCGGTACGCCTCCAGGCGCAGCCGCTCGTGCCCGATGTACTCGTGCGGGACGTGGGCGTCGACGGGGAGCTCGAGAGTGACGTCGGCAACGCGCTCGGGGGCGTCGCCGCGGAAGGCCGCCACAGCCTCGCCGACCATGCGGACGTAGAGGTCGAACCCGACCCCGGCGATGTGGCCCGACTGCTCACCGCCGAGGAGGTTGCCCGCACCGCGGATCTCGAGGTCCTTCAGCGCGATGCGCATGCCAGAGCCGAGGTCGGTGTTGGCGGCCATCGTGGTCAGACGGTCGTGGGCCGTCTCGGTGAGCGGCCGGTCCGGCGGGTACATGAAGTACGCGTAGGCCCGTTCCCTGCCGCGGCCGACGCGCCCGCGCAACTGGTGCAGCTGGGACAGGCCGAGCAGGTCGGCACGCTCGAGGATCAGGGTGTTCGCGTTGGAGATGTCGAGGCCCGTCTCGACGATGGTGGTGCACACCAGGACGTCGAACCGCTTCTCCCAGAAGTCGACGATGACCCGTTCGAGCTGGTGCTCGCCCATCTTGCCGTGGGCCGTCGCGATGCGGGCCTCGGGCACCAGCTCGGCCAGCCGCGCGGCGGCCCGCTCGATCGAGTCGACCTTGTTGTGGACGTAGAAGACCTGGCCCTCCCGAAGCAGCTCACGCCTGATCGCGGCCGTGACCTGCTTCTCGTCGTACGCGCCGACGAAGGTGAGCACCGGGTGCCGCTCCTCGGGCGGGGTCGCCAGGGTGGACATCTCCCGGATGCCGGTCACGGCCATCTCGAGCGTGCGAGGGATCGGGGTCGCGCTCATCGCGAGCACGTCCACGTTGGTCCGCAGCTGCTTGAGCGTCTCCTTGTGCTCGACGCCGAAGCGCTGCTCCTCGTCGATGATCACCAGGCCGAGGTCCTTGAACTGGATCTGCCCGGTGATGAGGCGATGGGTGCCGATGACGACGTCCACGCTGCCGTCCGCGAGCCCCTGCACCACCTCGGTGGACTCTCCGGCCGACTGGAACCGGGACAGCGCCTTCACGGTGACCGGGAACGGGGCGTAGCGCTCGGCGAAGGTGTCCAGGTGCTGCTGGACGAGCAGCGTCGTCGGGACGAGGACTGCCACCTGCTTGCCGTCCTGAACGGCCTTGAACGCGGCGCGGACGGCGATCTCGGTCTTGCCGTAGCCGACGTCGCCGCAGATCAGGCGGTCCATCGGGACGGTCTTGCGCATGTCCGCCTTGACCTCGTCGATGGTCGCGAGCTGGTCGGGGGTCTCGATGTGGACGAAGGCGTCCTCGAGCTCGGCCTGCCACGGGGTGTCCGGCCCGAAGGCGAAGCCCTGGGTCGCCATGCGGGCCGAGTAGAGGCGGATGAGCTCGCCGGCGATCTCGCGGATCGCCTTGCGGGCCTTCCCCTTCGTCTTGGACCAGTCCGAGCCGCCCATCCTGTTCAGCGTCGGCGACTCGCCGCCCACGTACTTGGTGACCTGGTCGAGCTGGTCCGTCGGGACGTAGAGCCGGTCGCCGGGCTGGCCGCGCTTGGAGGCGGCGTACTCCACGACCAGGTACTCGCGGGTCGCCGCGGTCGGTCCGGTGCCGATCGTGCGGCGGGCGAGCTCGACGAACTTGCCGACGCCGTGCTGCTCGTGCACCACGAAGTCTCCGGGGCGCAGCGCGAGCGGGTCGACGGTGTTGCGCCGCCGCGACGGCAGGGCGCGCATGTCCTTGGTCGACGTGCCTGCGCGGCCGGTCAGGTCGGACTCGCTCAGCACCGCGAGCCGGGCTCCCTCGGCCACGAAGCCACGGCCCGCGGGAGCAGGCGTGACGAGCACGACGCCCGCCTCCGGCTCCCCCGCGACGTCGGCGACGAGCCGGGCGGGGACCTCGGCCGCGCTCAGCTGCTCGACCATGCGGACCGCAGGCCCGTGCCCGTCCGTGGTCAGGACGAGCCGCCAGCCCTCACGCTGCAGGGCGCGCAGGTCCTGGACCGCCGCCGCCACGTCGCCCCGGTAGCCGCGCACCTCGCGGGCGTCGACGACGAGCGTCGTCCCGTCCTCGGTCGACGACCCCGTCGCGCGGGCGCCCGGCAGGTCCTCGGCGCCGCCCGCGGGCGCGTCGGCACCCTCGAGGGTGAAGCCGCTGAGCGTCCACCAGCCCAGGTCACGCTCGACGGCGAGCTCGCGCGTGGCCCCGTACTCAGCGAACGACGCCGCACGGAGGTCGATCGGGGTGGCGGCACCCGCGGCCGCGGCCGTCCACGCGGCGTCCAGGAACTCCTGGCTCGTCGCGAGCAGGTCGTGGGCGCGGCGGCGCACGCGCTCGGGGTCGCTCACGCACAGCAGCGAGCCGGCCGGCACCAGGTCCAGCACCGGCACCATGTGGTCCACGAGCGCGGGCGCGAGGGACTCCATGCCCTCCACGGCGATGCCGGCGGCGAGCTTCTCGAGCATCTCCGACGCGCCGGGCAGCTGCTCGGCGAGGGCCGCCGCCCGCTCGCGCACCGCCTCGGTGAGCAGGATCTCGCGGCAGGGGGGTGCCCACACACCCTCGTCGGCGACCTCGAGGCTGCGCTGGTCGGCCACGGCGAACCAGCGGATCTCCTCGACCGTGTCCCCCCAGAGCTCGACCCGGAGCGGGTGGTCGTCCGTCGGCGGGAAGACGTCGAGGATGCCGCCGCGGACGGCGAACTCCCCGCGCCGCTCGACCATGTCGACCCGGGAGTAGGCGGCGGCGACGAGCCGCTCAGCCAGGTCGTCCAGGTCGACCTGGTCCCCGGTCCGGACGGCCACGGGCTCGAGGTCCCCCAGCCCGGCGACGACCGGCTGCAGCAGGGCCCGGATGGGCACGACGAGGGCGCGCACCGGGCCGGCCTGACCGCCGTCGGCCACCGGGTGCTCGAGCCGGCGGAACACCGCCAGACGACGGGCGACGGTGTCGCTGCGCGGCGAGAGCCGCTCGTGCGGGAGGGTCTCCCATGCCGGCAGGACGGCGACGTCGTCGCCGGGCAGGTAGCAGCGCAGGGCGGCTGCGAGGTCGTCGGCGTCACGACCGGTGGCCGTCACGACGACGACCGGCGGGGCGTCGTCCGGGCGCTCGGCCATCGCCTGGCAGACCGCCGCCAGCAGCGCGGGCCGGGCGCCGGGGGGTACGACGACGTCGACGCCGGCGGCACGGACCAGGGCGCGCGGCTCGCGGGCGAGGTCGACCATGCGGGCGGCAGCCGGGTCCGTCAGCAGGACGGGGAGCAGGCCGGTGAGGTTCATGGATCCCTTCGGGCACAGCACGAGAGCCCCGGATCCGTGGGGAGCCGGGGTGGTCCGAGCAGTCTACGAGGCGCCGTCCAGCG
>DASXVR010000002.1:0-13950 GCA_036504175.1 Actinotalea sp.
GCCTCGGCGATGCCGGTGATCGGCACCCCGAGGTCGAGCGCGTTCTGGACCGTCCAGCGGCCGGTGCCCTTCTGCTCCGCGCGGTCGGCGACCACGTCGACGAAGGCCGTCCCGGTCGCCGCGTCCACGTGGGAGAGCACGTCGGCGGTGATCTCGATGAGGAAGGACTCCAGGTCGCCGGTGTTCCACTCGGCGAAGATCTGACCGATCTCGGCCGCCGAGGCACCCAGCCCCTGCCGCAGGAGGTCGTAGGCCTCGGCGATGAGCTGCATGTCGGCGTACTCGATGCCGTTGTGCACCATCTTGACGAAGTGGCCGGCACCGTCGGGCCCGACGTAGGTGCAGCACGGCACGCCGTCGACCTTCGCCGAGATGTCCTCGAGCAGCGGGCCGAGCACCTCGTAGGACTCCCGTGAGCCGCCCGGCATGATCGACGGACCGTTCAGCGCGCCCTCCTCGCCGCCCGAGACGCCCGAGCCGACGAAGTGCAGACCGTGCTCCTTGAGCTCGGCCTCGCGGCGGATCGTGTCGGGGAAGTGCGCGTTGCCCGCGTCGATGACGATGTCGCCCTCGTCGAGGAGCGGGACCAGCTCGCGGATCACGGCGTCGGTCGGCTCACCCGCCTTGACCATCACGACGACCTTGCGCGGTCGTTCGAGCGAGTCGACGAAGTCCGCCATGCTCTGCGACGGCACGAAGTCACCGTCCTCGCCGTGCTCGGCGACCAGCGACTGGGTCTTGGCGAACGACCTGTTGTGGATCGCGACGACGTAGCCGTGCCGGGCGAAGTTCCGAGCCAGGTTCCGGCCCATCACCGCCAGACCCGTCACACCGATCTGCGCGCGTGCTGCCATGCTCGTGGGTATCCCTTCGGCCGCTGGTTCCGGGCCAGCGTAGTGCGGCGCCCACGACGCCGCCGAGGTGACCGCGCGCCGGTCCCGGCCGTCGTCGGACCCTGGCCGTACGCTGCGATCCGTGATGACACCGGACCCGGACGTCCCGTCGGAGTTCGTGCAGGCGCTGCGGTCCCTGCGTGACCGGCGCCTGCGCGCGGACGTGCGCCTCACCGAGATCCCCGCCCCCACGCGGATCGCCCCCTACGCCGTCGCCGTCACCGGCGAGGTCCACGCGGCACCTGCGGACATCACCCTGCAGGACGAGGACCCCACGTCCGGGCGGTTCGTCCTGCTGCACGACCCGGTGGGTCAGGAGGCCTGGGAGGGCACCTTCCGCGTCGTGACGCTGGTGCGCGCGACCCTCGACCCCGAGGCGGGCGGAGACCCTCTCCTGTGCGAGGCCGCATGGACCTGGGTCACCGAGGCGCTCGCCGAGACGCAGGCGGCCCACCACGCGCTGGGTGGCACCGTGACGCGGGTGATGTCCCAGTCGTTCGGCAGCCTCGCGGAGCGTCCCTCGGAGGTCGAGGTCGAGATCCGCGCGTCGTGGTCCCCCGTCGGCGACGTGGGCCCCCACCTCGCCGCCTGGTCGACGATCCTGTGCACCGCAGCCGGCCTGCCGCCGCTGCCCGACGGGGTCACCGCGCTCGCCCGTCGGCACTGAGGCTCGCGCCCGCCGGGCGCCTGCTCGTCAGCGCGCCGACCACCCGCCCACGTGGGCCGGAGGCAAGTGGCCGGGGTCACGGCTCAAGGGCAGAGGGGTCGCTGCCGATATCTGGGGCAAGAGCTCTCAACGCCCCACGGAGACACCCGTTGACCGTCGAGCACGTCCGTACCTCCCCGGCCCGCCGCCCTTCGGTGGCGGTGCCCGCACGGGTCGGCACCCCCGCAACGCCGTACCCGCCCACGCAGCGGACGGCGTCTCCTGACGGACCGCTCTGCCTGGTGGTGCCCGAGATCGGTGAGGGCGACTCGAGCGGGCTCGTCCGCACGCTGCGCCGTCGCGACTCCACCCGCGCGATCCTGCTGACCCGCGCCGCGGGCAGGCGTGAGCTCGCCGTCCTGCTGGGCGCCGGCGTGCGCGGTGCGGTTGCCGTGGAGGCTCCCGCAGCCAGGACACCCGAACGCAGCGCCGACCGCACGCCTGTCCCCGCGCCCGCCCCCACCACGCGGCCGGGGTCCGAGCTGACCGCCCGCGAGCTCGGCGTGCTGCGGCTCGTCGCCGATGGGCGCAGCAACCGCCAGATCGGTGAGGACCTGGCGCTCTCGGCCCTGACCGTGAAGAGCCACCTGGCCCGCATCTCCCGCAAGGTCGGCACCGGCGACCGGGCAGAGATGGTCGCGTACGCGATCCGCAACGACCTGCTGCACTGAACCCCGTGCCCCAGCCCGCTGCCACAGCCCAGTCCGACCCCGCCCGGCCTGTCTCCCGGACCGTCGACGGCGCACCCCGTAGCGTGTCGACCATGTCTCCCGCAGGTCCCCCGGACGCCGCCGGACCCGCCGTCGCACCGCCAGACCTGGTCACCGGCCTGATCCCCGACCCGCGTCGGTCGGACCAGCCGATCGCCGACGCCGACGAGGCACCGGTGCTCGCAGACACCGTGGTCCCGCTGCGCGAGCCGGCCGACGGCGTGCCGCCCGTGGTCACCACGCCCGAGGCGCTCGCCCGGACCGCCGCCGCCTTCGCCGCAGGGACCGGGCCTGTCGCGGTCGACGCCGAGCGGGCGTCCGGCTACCGCTACGGCCAGCACACCTACCTCGTCCAGCTCCGTCGCGAGGGCGCCGGCACCGCGCTCATCGACCCCATCGCCCTGCCCGACCTGTCGACCCTGTCCGACGCCCTCGGTGACGCCGAGTGGGTGCTCCACGCCGCCTCCCAGGACCTGCCCGGTCTCTCCGAGCAGAACCTGCGGCCGGCATCGGTCTTCGACACCGAGCTTGCCGCCCGCCTCCTGGGCATGGAGCGGGTCGGACTGGCTGCGGTCGTCGCCGAGGTCCTCGGGCTCGGCCTGGCCAAGGAGCACTCCGCCGTCGACTGGTCGACCCGTCCGCTCCCCCCGGAGTGGCTGCTCTACGCCGCGCTCGACGTCGAGGTGCTCATCGAGCTCCGCCGCGAGCTCGGCGACCGCCTGGTGGCAGCCGGCAAGGACGAGTGGGCCCGGCAGGAGTTCGAGGCGGTCCGCCTTGCTCCCCCCGCCCAGCCGCGGGTCGACCCCTGGCGTCGTACCTCAGGTGTCCACGCCCTGCGCGAGCCTCGGCGCCTTGCCGTCGTCCGTGCACTCTGGGAGGCACGTGAGGCCGACGCTCGCCGACGCGACATCTCCCCCGGGCGCGTCCTGCCGGATGCGGCGATCCTTGCCGCCGCCGTCGCCCTGCCCCGTACCGCAGCGGACCTGACCGCGCTCCGCCCGTTCTCCGGCAAGGGCACCCGACGTCGGGGCGACCAGTGGTTCGCAGCCGTCGAGGCCGCGTTGGCGCTGCCCGAGCAGGATCTTCCCTCGGTCCGCGGGCCGCGCACCGACGCGCCGCCCCCGCCTCGTGCCTGGGCGGACCGGGACCCGGCCGCTGCCGCCCGCCTGGCCGCCGCCCGCGCGGTGATGGCCGAGCTGCACGAGACCCACCAGGTCCCGGTCGAGAACCTGCTCCAGCCGGACCTGCTCCGCCGGCTCTGCTGGACGCCGCCGGACGAGCCCGGTGAGGCCGGCGTGGCTGCGTTCCTGTCCGCCGGCGGGGCTCGTCCCTGGCAGGTCGAGCTCGCGGCCGCCCGCCTCGCCGCCGCCTTTGTTACTCCCGAGTAACTAGGCCTCGCGGGCGGACCCCGGCGCCGGTACGGTGCTGGTGAGGCGCCCTCCGGGCGCGGACGCTGCAGCACGCCGCACGCCGCTGCAGCAGGACACCGTCGTCCGCTGAGGAGAGCCGATGCCCCGCACCCCGCGCGCCGTCCGCGACGTCATCTTCGTCGACGGGGTGCGGACCCCGTTCGGCCGCGCCAAGGCGGACGGCCTGTATGCCGCCACGCGCGCCGACGACCTCGCGGTCAAGGCCGTCCGCGAGCTGCTGCGCCGTAACCCGCGCCTGCCGGCCGAGCGCATCGACGACGTCGCGCTCGCGGCGACCAGCCAGACCGGCGACCAGGGGCTCACCCTCGGCCGGACCGTCGGGGTCCTGGCCGGCCTGCCCCGCAGCGTGCCGGGCTTCGCCATCGACCGGATGTGCGCCGGGGCGATGACCGCTGTCACCACCACCGCGTCAGCCATCGGCTTCGGGGCGCAGGACGTGACGCTCGCCGGCGGCGTCGAGCACATGGGCCGTCACCCGATGGGCGCCGACGCCGACCCCAACCCGCGGTTCGTCGCCGAACGCCTCGTCGGGCAGGACGCGCTGGTCATGGGGAGCACCGCGGAGAACCTGCACGACCTCTACCCGGCGCTCACGCGGGACCGGGCCGACGCCTACGCCGTGCGCAGCCAGGAGCGGTACGCCGCGGCCCTCGTGGCCGGGTCGATCAGCGCCGACCTGGTCCCCGTCGCCCTGCGCGACCCCGCCCGCGGCTGGGGGCTGGCCACGGCCGACGAGCCGCCGCGCCCCGGAACCACCCTGGACCAGCTGAGGTCGCTGCCCACGCCGTTCCGCCCGGGCGGCCGGGTCACCGCCGGCACGTCGGCGCCCCTCACCGACGGCGCGGCGGTGTGCCTCCTCGCCGCCGGAGAGGTCGCCGCCGAGCTCGGCCTGCGCAGCGGGATGCGGCTCGTGTCGTACGCGTACGCGGGCGTGGACCCCGCCCTCATGGGCCTGGGGCCGGTGCCCGCGACGCACAAGGCCCTCGACCGCGCGGGGCTGACCGTGGGCGACATCGGGCTGATCGAGATCAACGAGGCCTTCGCCGTGCAGGTGCTGGCCTTCCTCGACGCCTTCGGGATCGACGACGAGGATCCCCGCGTGAACCCCTACGGGGGCGCGATCGCCGTCGGGCACCCCCTGGCGAGCTCAGGTGTACGGCTGATGACCCAGCTCGCCCGGCAGCTCGCCGAGCGGCCCGACGTCCGCTACGGCATGACGACGATGTGTGTCGGCCTCGGCCAGGGCGGCACCGTCATCTGGGAGAACCCGCACCACCCGGCCTACGAGGGCTACCGGCACGGCGAGGTCACCGGGGCGCCCACCGCCGACGGAGGACTGTCATGACCGATCGCCCCGAGCGGGTGGCGCACGCGCTCGTCCGCGACGTCGCCCTGCCGTCAGGCCTGGGCACCCTCGCCCTGGTCACCGTGGACAACGGGCTGGACCACACCAAGCCCACCACCTTCGGCCCCGGCGGTCTCACCGAGCTCCGCGCCGCCCTGCTGACCCAGCAGCGCCGGGCGGCGGACGGGGAGATCGTGGCCCTCGCCGTGACGGGCAAGCCGTACTACCTGGCGGCGGGCGCCGACCTGACGGCGATGGCGGCCATCAGCCGACCCGAGGACGCCCGGGCCGTCGCCGCGCTCGGCCATGCGACCTTCCGGCTCCTCGGGGCAATGGGTGTCCCGACGTTCGCCTACGTCAACGGCGCCGCGCTCGGCGGTGGCCTCGAGCTCGCCCTCAGCTGCACCTACCGCACGGTCGGCTCCGACGTCACGGCGCTGGCGTTCCCCGAGACCTTCCTCGGCCTGGTCCCCGGCTGGGGGGGCTGCTACCTGCTGCCTCGCGTGACCGGCCTGCGCACGGCCCTCGACCTCATCGTGTCCCGCCCGCTGGCCAACAACCGGATGACCGATGCCGCCGACGCGCACCGGCTCGGCCTGGTCGACATCGTGCTGGACGCCGCCGACTTCCTCGAGCGGTCGATCGTCTGGACGGCTGACGTCCTGGCCGGACGGGTGCAGGTGACGCGCCCCGAGCCCGAGCCGCAGGCGGAGTGGGACGCCGTCGTCGCTGCCGCGCGCACGGAGCTGGACCGGCGGCTGCACGGTTCCCGGCCGGCCCCCTACCGGGCGCTCGACCTGGTCGCGGCCTCGCGGGGTCGTGACGTGGATGCCGCCTTCGCCGCCGAGGACGAGGCGCTCACCGAGCTCCTCATGACCGACGAGCTGCGCGCCACCCTCTACGCGTTCGACCTCACCAGCCGGCGCGCTCGGACCCCGGCTGGCGCCCCGGACCCGTCGGCCGCACGACCCGTGACCTGCGTGGGCATCGTCGGTGCCGGTCTGATGGCAGGTCAGCTGGCCGTGCTGGTCGCCCGCCGGCTGCGCGTGCCGGTGGTCATGCGGGAGGTGGACGAGACCCGGGTGCAGGCGGGTCTGGCCGGGATCCGTTCGCTCGTCGAGGGGCTCACCCGCAAGGGTCGCGTCAGCCAGGCCGAGGCCAACCGCATCCTGGGCTCGATCTCGGTGAGCACCGACCTGCGGACGCTCGCCCCGGCGGACCTCGTCGTCGAGGCGGTGACGGAGGTGCTGGCCCTCAAGCAGCGCGTGTTCGCCGAGCTCGAGGAGGTCGTCCCGCCCGGGACAGTCCTGGCCACCAACACCTCCGCCCTGTCCGTGACCGAGATGGCGCGGGGTCTGCGGCACCCGGAGCGGGTGGTGGGTCTGCACTTCTTCAACCCCGTCGCGCAGATGCCGCTCGTCGAGGTGGTGCGGACCGCGTGGTCCACCGACGAGGCCGTCGCCACCGCCTTCCAGGTCGCCAAGGACCTCCGCAAGACCGCGGTGGGCGTGGCAGACAGGCCCGGGTTCGTGGTCAACCGGCTGCTCCTGCGGATGCTCGCCGAGGTGGCCGGCGCCGTCGAGGGTGGTACGCCGGTGCAGGTCGCCGACCGGGCGCTGCGACCTCTCGGGCTGCCGATGAGCCCGTTCGCCCTGATCCAGCTCGTCGGTCTACCGGTCGCGCTGCACGTGCTGGCCGCGCTGCACCACGATCTCGGCGAGCGGTACCCGCTGTCCCCCGGCCTTGAGCGCATCGCCGCCGACGGGCGGCGGGTCGCCGACGCCGACGGCACAGCTGTCGACCCGGCGATCCAGGACGCCTTCCCGGGCGCCCCTGGGCCCTCACCCCTGGACGAGCAGGGTGTGCTCGACGCCGTGCTGCACGGGCTGGCCGAGGAGGTCGGCCTCATGCTCGACGAGGGCGTCGTCGGGGCGCCCGATCAGATCGACCTCGCGATGATCCTCGGCGCCAACTGGCCGTCCCACCTGGGCGGGATCTGCCCGTACCTGGACCGTTCAGGCTGGTCGGAGCGGGTGCTCGGACGCCGGCTGCTGCCGCGCGGGGTCGCCGACGTCCCGGTCCAGGCAGGCTGATCGGGCTGGTGCGGGCCGAGCCGGTCGAGGCGGCCCGGGTGGGTCAGTGGACGGTCAGGCCGTGCGAGCGGAACTGGTCGCGCACGCGCTCGACGAGCTCAGGGCTGGGAGCGGCGGTGTCCTCGAGCTCGTAGGTCATGCCCAGGGACTCCCACTTGTCCCGGCCCATCTGGTGGAACGGCAGGACCTCGACCCGGGTGACCGTCGACAGGCTGGCTGCGTAGGCGGCCACGGCCTCGACGTTCTCCGGTGCGTCGGTCAGACCGGGCACCAGGACGAAGCGGATCCACATCTCGGTGCCCCGCTCGGCCAGGCGCCGGCCGAAGGCGAGCGTCGGCTCGAGCTCGCGGCCGGTGACCTTCTTGTAGGTCTCGGGGATGCCCGACTTGACGTCGAGCAGGACGAGGTCGATGTCGTCGAGCATCGCGTCGCTGCAGTGCGCCCCGAGGTAGCCGGAGGTGTCGAGCGCCGTGTGCAGGCCCATGGCCTTGGCGCCACGCAGGAGCCGGGCGAGGAAGGCGGGCTGCATGAGGGGCTCGCCACCGGAGAAGGTGACGCCGCCGCCGGTCGCGTCGAAGATCTTGCGGTACCGGGAGATCCGGCCGAGGAGCTCGTCAGCCGTGACCGGCTCGCCACGGCGCATGGACATCGTGTCGGGGTTGTGGCAGTAGAGGCACCGGAGCGGGCAGCCGGCGAGGAAGGTGGTCATCCGCGTCCCGGGGCCGTCGACAGCGGTGACGAGCTCCCACGAGTGCAGGGCGCCGAGCTCGCCGGCGCGCATCTGGCTGAACCGCTCGGACCGGTCCGCGTTGCTCACGTCGAGACCGGCGGTGCCGGCGGACGAACGCTCGTGCGACCCACCGACGACAGGCACCCCGAGGCCGACGATGGGGGCGCCGTCCGTGGGGAGGAGGGCTGCGGTGCTGGTCATAGGATGATTCTGCGCCTCCAGGCCGGCCAAGTCATAGGACGAATGTCCGCCGTGATGCACGTCACATCCCGTGTCTATGGCGGAGCGTATCGGCGGCCCCTCCCCCGCACCAGCGGCCCGAACGGCGTCGGGGGCCGCAGACGCCAGCAGGGTGCGGTGCCCGGGAGGCACCGCACCCTGCTGTCGAGCTCAGGTCACAGACCGCCGTGGAAGGTCCGCGACAGCACGTCGAGCTGCTGCTCACGCGTCAGGCGCGTGAAGTTGACCGCGTAGCCGGACACCCGGATGGTCAGCTGGGGGTAGTTCTCCGGGTGCTCCATCGCGTCCTCGAGGGTCTCCCGGTTGAGGACGTTGATGTTCAGGTGGAACCCGCTGGAGACGTTGAACCCGTCGAGCAGACCCACCAGGTTGGTGATCTGCTCGGGGCGCGTCCGGCCGAGGCCCGACGGCACGACGGTCGAGGTCAGCGAGATGCCGTCGACCGAGTCCTCGTACGGGAGCTTGGCGACCGACAGCGCGCTCGCGAGCATGCCGTGGGTGTCGCGCCCGTTCATCGGGTTGGCGCCGGGGGCGAAGGGCTCGCCGGCGCGGCGGCCGTCAGGCGTGTTGCCGGTGTGCTTGCCGTAGACCACGTTGGACGTGATCGTCAGGACCGACTGCGTGTGGACCGCGTTGCGGTACGTCGGCTGCCGGCGGATCTTCTCCATGAAGCTCTGCACGAGCTCGATGGCGATGGAGTCCGCGCGGTCGTCGTCGTTGCCGTAGGTCGGGTACTCGCCCTCGGTGACGAAGTCGACCACGAGGCCGGACTCGTCGCGGACCGGCCGGACCGTGGCGTACTTGATCGCCGCGAGGGAGTCGGTCGCGACCGACAGACCCGCGATGCCGCAGGCGAGCGTCCGAAGGATGGCACGGTCATGCAGGGCCATCTCGATGCGCTCGTACGCGTACTTGTCGTGCGACCAGTGGATGCAGTTGAGGGCGTCGACGTAGGTCTGCGCGAGCCAGTCGAGCAGCTCGTCGTAGGCCTTGCGGACCTCGTCGTAGACCAGGACCTCACCGGCGAGCGGGGCGGTCGTCGGGGCGACCTGCTTGCCGGAGACCTCGTCGCGCCCGCCGTTGATCGCGTAGAGCAGACCCTTGGCGAGGTTGACCCGGGCGCCGAAGAACTGCATCTGCTTGCCGACGGTCATGGCCGAGACGCAGCAGGCGATCGCCGCGTCGTCGCCGCACACGTCGCGGATCAGCTCGTCGGACTCGTACTGGATGGCCGACGTGTCGATCGAGACCTGGGCGCAGAACCGCTTGAAGCCCTCGGGCAGCGTGTGGCTCCACAGGACCGTCAGGTTCGGCTCGGGGGCCGGGCCCAGGTTGTACAGCGTCTGCAGGTACCGGAAGGAGGTCTTGGTGACCAGCGAGCGGCCGTCCTCGCCCATGCCGCCGATCGACTCGGTGACCCACGTCGGGTCGCCGGAGAAGAGGGCGTCGTACTCGGGCGTCCGCAGGAACCGGACGATGCGCAGCTTGATGACCAGGTCGTCGACGAGCTCCTGGGCGTCGCTCTCGGTCAGGACGCCGTCCGCGATGTCGCGCTGCAGGAAGACGTCCAGGAAGGTGGACGTGCGGCCGAGGGACATGGCCGCACCGTTCTGCTCCTTCACGGCCGCCAGGTAGGCGAAGTAAAGCCACTGGACCGCCTCGCGGCCGTTGCTGGCCGGGCCGGAGATGTCGTAGCCGTAGGAGGCCGCCATCGCCTTGAGCTCGCCGAGGGCGCGGATCTGCTCCGCGTTCTCCTCACGCTCACGGATGATGTCCTCGGTCGAGCGCTCCATGTCCATCTCGACGCGCTCGAGCTTCTTGGCGGAGATGAGCGCGTCGACGCCGTAGAGGGCGACGCGGCGGTAGTCGCCGATGATCCGGCCGCGGCCGTAGGCGTCCGGCAGACCCGTGATCAGGTGCGAGCTGCGGGCCTTCTTGACGTCGGGCGGGTAGACGTCGAAGACGCCGGCGTTGTGGGTCTTGCGGTACTCGGTGAAGATCTTGGCGATCTCGGGGTCGACGTCGTAGCCGTAGGTCTTGAGGGCACCCTCGACCATGCGCCAGCCGCCGTAGGGCATGATCGCGCGCTTCAGCGGCGCGTCGGTCTGCAGGCCGACGATGAGCTCGTTCTTCTGGTCGATGTAGCCGGGCTCGTGGGCCGTGATGCTCGACGGCGTGGTCGCGTCGATGTCGTAGACGCCCTTCTCACGCTCCTGCGGGAACATCTCGAGCAGGCGGGCCCAGATGCCCGTCGTCCGCTCGGTGGGGCCGGCAAGGAACGACGAGTCGCCGTTGTACGGGGTGTAGTTGCGCTGGATGAAGTCACGGACGTTCACGCCGTCCTGCCACGGACCGGCGACGAAGCCGCGCCAGGCATCGGAGTGCTCGCTCGGCTGCGGGGTGACCGCGGTGCCCTGATCTGCGGTGATGGCCATGGGACTTGCTCTCCCTCGTCGTCGTGCTTCGTATACCTGCGACGCTAGGTCGGGAGACATGGGATGACCTGGGACCTTCGGGCACTATTTTCCCCCGGCGATGTGGGGAATATCACACCCTCCCCCACCTGCCCGCAAGGGCCTCTTCTCAGAGGGGTGCGGGGGCTGCCAACCGGGTCAGGACGTCGTGCGCGACGTCCTCGGGACGCAGGCGCAGCGACTCGATGAGCTGACCGCGGGTGGCGTGGTCGAGGAACCCGACGGGGATGCCGACGGGGTGGACCGGCACGGCCAGCCCGGCTTCCGAGCACCGCTGCGCGACGGACGCGCCGACTCCGCCCTCGACCAGCCCGTCCTCGACGACGACGACGGCGTCGTGGTCACCGGCGAGCTTGACGAGCGCCTCCGGGACGGGGAGGACCCACAGAGGGCACACCACGGTGACCGGGTGTCCTTCCGCTGCGAGCAGGGCGCCGGCGTCCACGGCTGTCTGCGCCATCGCGCCGATACCGACCACCAGGAGGGACCGGCGGCCACCGTCCGCATCCCCGGCGACGTGACGAGCCAGGACGTCCAGGTCCTCGAGGAGGTCGACGGCCGGGAGCGGCTCGGGCAGCGGGCCCTTGGGGTAGCGGACCACGCTCGGGCCGTCGTCGATGTCCGCGGCCGTCTGCAGGGCCGCGCGCAGGGTGGCCTCGTCACGTGGGGCAGCCAGGCGCAGGCCCGGCACGACCCGGAGCAGCGCCATGTCCCACATGCCGTTGTGGCTGGCCCCGTCGTCACCGGTGAGCCCGGCACGGTCGAGCACGAACGTGACGCCGGCGCGGTGCAGCGCGACGTCCATCAGGACCTGGTCGAAGGCACGGTTGAGGAAGGTCGCGTACACCGCCACGAACGGGTGCAGCCCGGCGAAGGCCATGCCCGCGGCGGAGGTGACGGCGTGCTGCTCGGCGATCCCCACGTCGAAGGTGCGCGACGGGAACTCGGCCGCGAAGGGTGCGAGCCCCACGGGCTGGAGCATCGCCGCGGTGATCGCGACCACGTCCCCGCGGCGGCGGCCGATGCGCACCATCTCGTCGGCGAACACCGACGTCCAGCCGAAGCGCGACGGGGCGACGGGCAGGCCGGTCTCCGGGTGGATCTGGCCGACGGCGTGGAAGCGGTCGGCCACGTCCTGCTCGGCCGGCACGTACCCGCGGCCCTTCTCGGTGATGACGTGCACGATGACGGGGCCGCCGAAGGCCTTGGCCCGGCGCAGCGCGTGCTCGACGGCAGAGACGTCATGACCGTCGACCGGTCCGATGTACTTCAGGCCCAGGTCCTCGAACATGCCCTGCGGGGCGACGACGTCCTTGATGCCCTTCTTCAGGCCGTGCAGCGCGTCGTAGGCGAGCCGGCCGGGCGGGCCCGAGCGGTTGAGGGTCCGCTTCCCCCAGGCGAGCACGTTCTCGTAGGAGTTCGTGGTCCGCAGGGTGTCGAGGTGGTGCGCCAGACCGCCGATGGTCGGGTCGTAGGAACGGCCGTTGTCGTTGACCACGATCACCAGCCGACGGTCCTGACCTGCGGCGATGTTGTTGAGCGCCTCCCAGGCCATGCCACCGGTGAGCGCACCGTCGCCGATCAGCGCGACCACGTGCCTGTCACCGCCGTGCAGCGCGTACGCCTTGGCGATCCCGTCGGCCCAGGACAAGGCCGTCGACGCGTGGGAGTTCTCCACGACGTCGTGCTCGGACTCGGAGCGGCTCGGGTAGCCCGACAGGCCGCCGCGCTGACGCAGCGCCGAGAAGTCCGAACGCCCGGTGAGCAGCTTGTGCACGTACGCCTGGTGCCCGGTGTCGAACACCATCGTGTCGTGCGGGGACTCGAACACGCGGTGCATCGCCAGGGTCAGCTCGACGACGCCGAGGTTGGGACCGAGGTGCCCACCCGTCCGCGACACCGACTGGACGAGGAACTGGCGGATCTCCCGAGCCAGCGGCTCGAGGTCCCTCGCCGGGAGCGCCCGCACATCGGCGGGTGTGGTGATCCGCGGCAAGATGGCCATCCGGTCATCGTACGATGCGGACACCGAACCAGCCCGGATCACGTGGTTCGCAGGTGCCCGGCCGCCGCGACGTGACGCACCCCGCCGACGGCGTCGATGTCGACGTCGAGCGGCTCCCCCGCCACCCGCAGCCCCCGCACGCTCAGGCTCCCGACGGGCGACGGGCTCATCGGGGCCAGCGTCACCCGCCCCCCGGGAACGTCCGCCCGCAGGCCCAGCACAGCGGTCAGCAGGCTGACCGCCGACGCCGCCGACCATGCCTGCGGGCGGCACGCGGCAGGGTAGGGAACGGCCGCAGGGACGGTCCCACGTGCGTCGCCCGAATGGAGCTCCGGCATCCGGTAGGCGAAGTCGCTCGCGGCGCTCAGGAGCCCCTCCAGGAGCGGGATCGCGACCTCGGGGTGCCCGCTGCGCACCAGGCCCGTGACGGCGATCGCCGTGTCGTGGGTCCACACCGAGCCGCCGTGGTAGCTCATCGGCCAGTAGCCGGCCGACCCGGTGCCCATCGTGCGCAGCCCGTACCCCGAGTCCAGCGCGCTCGACCCCAGGCGCAGGGCGACGAGCGTCTCCTCGTCCGCAGAGAGCAGACCCGTGCCGAGGAGGTGACCGATGTTGCTGGTCAGCGAGTCGACCGGATGCTTGGCGGCGTCGAGGGCGATCGCCGGGTAGCGGCCGTCATCGTCCTGGACCCAGAAGCGCTCGCGGAAACGGCCCGCCAGGACGGCTGCCCACGCGCGCCACCGCTCGGCACCGGGCCGGCCGAAGGCCTCGAGCAGGTCGGCACCGCCACGCGCGGCCTCATGGGCGTAGCCCTGGACCTCGCACAGGGCGATGGGCCCCTCGGCGAGCCGCCCGTCGCGCCACTGGACAGAGTCCCCGGAGTCCTTCCACCCCTGGTTCGCCAGGCCGCGCCCGGTCAGGTCGAGGTACTCGAGGAAGCCGTCGCCGTCCGCGTCGCCGTGGTCGACCATCCAGTCCAGCGCGCGCTCCATCGCCGGCAGGAGCTCCTCGACCTCGGCGGCCGGCATCCCCCACCGCCAGGCGTCGTGGAGCAGGCACACCCACAGCGGGGTGGCGTCGACGGTGCCGTAGTACAGCGGCGGCAGCTCCCCCTCGTCACCGAGCGAGACGGCAGCGCTGCGCAGCTCGTGCAGGATCTTGCCGGGCTGCTCCGCCCGGTCGGCGTCCACGACCGTCCCCTGACGTCGGGCGAGCGTGCGCAGCGTCCCGCCCGCCAGATCCGTGCCGAGCGGCAGGAGCATGCGCGCCGCCCACAGCGAGTCGCGGCCGAACAGGGTGAAGAACCACGGGGCTCCCGCTGCCA
>DASXVR010000003.1:0-3859 GCA_036504175.1 Actinotalea sp.
TACCCGGCTCAGCAGGGCTACCCCGTGCAGCAGGGCTACCCGGCGCAGTACCCGGGCTACGGCCCCTCCTACGGGTATCCCCCCGTCGCCGGGCCGCCGACCAACACCCTCGCGGTCGTCTCGCTCATCACGGGCATCGCCGGCCTGACGATCTTCCCGTTCCTGGCGTCCATCGCCGCCGTGATCACCGGCCACATGGCTCGCCGGCGCATCCAGGAGACGGGTGAGGCCGGTCAGGGCCTGACCACTGCCGGGCTGGTCCTGGGCTACATCGGCATCGGGATCGTGGCCCTGGTCATCCTCGGGTTCCTGGTCCTCGGGGTGTTCGCGGCCAGCGTCTCGAGCAGCATGGGTACGCCTTGACGGCTCCCGTCCGGGCCGGGCTGACGTCGCGAACCCGCCTCTGGGTCGCCTTCGCCCTCGTGCACGGCTGGCTGACGGTGCTCGGCGTCGTCGTCGCGCCGTCGTCCTCCTTCTACGACGTCGACCTCTACCGGTTCTGGATGTACCAGGGGCTCGACCAGGGGTCCTGGCCGGTGCTCGACCACACCTGGGTGTACCCGGCGGGGGCGATCCTGCCGATGGTGGTGCCCGGGCTCGTCTCGACCTGGTCGACCGCGGGGTACGCCCTGGCGTGGTGCGCCATGATCGCCGGGCTGAACGCGGGGGCGCTGGCGCTCCTGCTCTCCCCCGGCTCCCGTCCCGGCGGCCGCGGCCGGAGTCTCACCGGCGTCAGCACCCTCGGGGCGTGGTGGTGGCTCGCCTACCTGCTGCTCATGGGGCCGGTGGCGATCGGCCGGCTGGACGCCGTGGTGGCGCCGCTGATGATGGTCGCGCTCGCCCTGGCGACGAGGTCCGAGCGAGGTGTCGCCCTCGCGAGCGCGCTGCTGACGTTCGGGGCGTGGATCAAGGTCGCGCCCGGCGCACTGCTGCTACCGCTTGCCGCAGCCGTCCGCCGGCCCATCCGTCGCGTGGTCGTCCCGGCCGCCGGGGTCTGCGTGGTCGTGGTCGCTGCGGTCGCCGCCGGTGGGGGCATGAGCCGGCTGTTCGACTTCCTCTCCACGCAGGAGAGCCGCGGGCTGCAGGTCGAGTCGACCGGTGCGACGCCGTGGATGCTGGCGAGCCTCGTCCGCCGCGACGTCGTCATCCGCCTGAACGAGAAGCTCATCACCTACGAGGTGTCGGGGCCCGGGACGGCGAGCGCCGCACGCGTGCTCGACCTGCTGCTCCCGGCGCTCGTCGCCGCTCTCGCCGTCGCCCTGCTCGTTGCTCGACGACGCGGGCACGCCGCGGAGTCCCTGCTCCCGGCGGCGCTGACGCTGCTCGCCGTGCTGATCGTCACGAACAAGGTGGGCTCTCCGCAGTTCCTGACCTGGCTCGCCGCACCGGTCGCCGTGGTGCTCACGACGTCGGCGGGATGGCTACCGCGCTGGGCGAGCGTGGCGGCGGTCGTCGGGCTGGTCGCCGCGGGGCTGACGCAGATCGTGTTCCCGTGGGAGTACATCCCGCTGCTGACCGGCAACGTCGTGGTCAGCACGGTGCTGGCCCTGCGCAACGTCTGCCTGCTCGTGATCCTGGCGTGCGGGGGCGTCGGCCTGGTCAGCGTGGCGCGCGCGCCCAGGGGCGACGTGGTGGCTGCCGAGAGTCGGGGGCCCGCGCAGCCGGCGGCTCCGGTCGAGAGCACCACGTAGGTCACCCCAGGCGGGGCACGACCTCCTGGGCGACGAGCTCGAGGTGGTCCAGGTCAGCGAGGTCGAGGACCTGCAGGTAGACCCGGCTGACGCCCGCCTCGCCCAGTGCCCCGAGCCGATCGGCGACCTCCGGGACCGTTCCCGCGATGCCGTGCTCGCGCAGCTCGGCGGGCTGACGACGGATCGCGGCCGCGCGGCGCCCCAGCTCGGCCTCGTCCGAGCCCACGCACAGGACCAACGCCGCGGAGTAGACGAGGTCGTCGGGCGACCGCCCCACCTCCTCGCAGGCGGACCGCACCCGGGCGAGCTGGGCCGGAAGCTCGGTCAGCTCGGGGAACGCGGCGTTGTACTCCGACGCGAACCGGGCGACCAGTGCCGGCGTCCTGCGTGGCCCGTTGCCGCCGATGATCACCGGGACGCCGAACGAGAGGCCGTCGACGGCGCGGCGCTGCACCGGCTTCGGCAACGCAGGGGCGCCCGACAACGTGTAGCGCTCACCGCTGTGGTCGAACCGACCGCCGACGGGTGTGCTCCACAGACCGGTGATGACCTCGAGCTGCTCCGCGAGCATCCCGAACCTGCGTCCCGGGAAGGGAATGCCGTACGCGGCGTGCTCGGACGCGAGCCAGCCCGTCCCCAGCCCGAGCTCGATGCGACCGCCGGACATCTGGTCGACCTGCGCCACCTGGATCGCGAGCACCGACGGGTGACGGAAGGTCACCGACGAGACGAGCGTCCCGAGCCGGATGCGCTCCGTCTCTCGGGCCAGACCGGCGAGCGTCGTCCACGCGTCGGTCGGGCCCGGCAGGCCGTCGCCGGACATCGCGAGGAAGTGGTCGGACCGGAAGAACCCGTCGTAGCCGAGGCGCTCGGTCGCCTGCGCGACGCGGAGGAGGTCGTCGTAGGTGGCGCCCTGCTGGGGCTCGGTGAAGATGCGCAGATCCATGGGGCCAGCCTGCCGCACGCATCACACCTGGCAGGTCGGGCACCAGTAGAGCGCGCGGCCGGCCATGTCCTCGCGGGCGATCGGTGTGCCGCAGACGAGGCAGGGTCGGCCCGCACGGGCGTATACCGCGTGGCGGTGCTCCGGATCGGCGAGCGCGAGGGTCCGCTCGGCCGGGTCCAGCCCTGACCGGGTGACCATCACCCCGGTCCGCACCCCGTCGTCGAGCAGGTCGACCCAGTCGCGCCAGAGCTCGCGTGCGACGTCGGGCGGGACGTCGCGACCGAGCGTGTGCGGCTCGAGGCGTGCGCGGAAGAGCATCTCCGCCCGGTAGATGTTCCCGATGCCCGAGACCACTGCCTGGTCCATCAGCAGGAGGCCGACGGGGCTGCCGCGATCGGTGAGTCGCTGGACGAACCGGTCCTCCGCCTCCTGCCCGTGCTCGACCCTGGGGTCCGGGCCCGCCGCCGCGACGATCGCAGCGACGTCGTCGGGCGTCAGGACCTCGCAGGCGATCGGTCCGCGGAGGTCCGCCAGGCTCTCCTCGGTCTGCAGCCGGACGCGCACCTGGCCGACCGGCTCCGGCGGGAACGCGTCGAGCTCGGCCTCGGCGATGGCCTGCTCACCCTCGCCCATCCGCAGCGCTCGTCGGACCCGCGGCGCCCCGAGGGACTGAGGCGCGGCCGCGTCACCCGTCGGGCTGATCCGTCCGTGGAAGTCCCACGCGCCGTACAGGCCCAGGTGGACCCTCAACCAGCGCTCCGGGGCGCCACCGGCGTCGCTCCACAGGCTCGCCCCGCTCGGGCCGCTCCCCTCGGGCGCGGTGCCGGACGCAGCCGCCTCGACCTGGCCGAACCCGAGGAACAGGTGCTTGCCCACGGCCCGCGCCTGCGTCATGACCGTGCCGGCGAGGAGCGCGGCGCCGTCGGCGAACCGGCCCTGCGGCGACGTCACCCACACGCGGTGACCGACGAAGTCGGCGGCGAACTGCAGCGCGATCCGGTGGACGGTATGACCCTCAGGCACCCGGCGAGGGTACGTCCGCTGGGGGGCCGGCGCAGACGCGCGCCGCAGCTGTCCCCGAACGCACGAGGGCCCCGCACCGACGATCCGGTGCGGAGCCCTCGTCGAACCTCAGATCACGGGGTGATCGTCAGCGGCTGCGTGCCGTACGTCAGCTGCCAGTCGGGGTTCGTGGCGGAGAACACCGACGGGTCGATGACGC
>DASXVR010000004.1:0-6363 GCA_036504175.1 Actinotalea sp.
CGAGCCGCGCTGCCATCAGGGTGAGGCGAGCGTCACGCGCGGCGGCCAGGGACCGGGACTGGGCGACGTCCTCGGCCAGGGCAGCGAGTGCCGCACCCATGGCGTCGAGCTCGACGACGTGGGTGGTCCCCGCGCGGGCACCCAGGTCGCCCGCCGCCAGCGCGTCGATGGTCGTGAGCAGGTCCGCGACCGGGTCGATGACCGTGGTGGTCAGCCTGCGACGCCGAGCCAGCGCGCGTTCGGTCGCCAGCAAAGTCAGAGCGAGGTTGAGGGCCAGGACGGCCACCAGGGCCACCCTCTGCCGCTCACGCGCGGTGTCGCGGTGGCCGACGATCAGCTCCGTGGCCGCGCCGTCGGTGGTGCGGTAGGCGTCGAAGAGCCGCTTGCCGCGCATCAGGAAGGCGCTCAGCTCGCCGTTGGTGCGGGCGGCGGGTGACAGGTGCAGCTGGGCGGCGTCGTCGGCCCAGGAGTCCCAGGCAGCGCGCGCCGCCATCACGTCGACGATGCGCACGGCGATGTCGCCGTCGCCCACGCCCTGGTCGACCAGCTGCTCGGCGGCGTCGTCGGCCGCGGTGGTGCCGCGGTCGTAGGGCTCGAGGAACTGCTTGTCGCCGGTGGCCAGCCAGCCGCGGAGCCCCGTCTCCTGGTCGAGCATCGCGATGTGCAGCAGGCGCGCCTGCCGGGTCAGCTCGGACAGCCGGTCGACGTTGGGCTGCACCGACAGCAGCAGGTAGCCCGTGGACAGCACGCTGACCAGCAGCATCGCGCCCAGGGTGACCAGCAGCGTCCGATGGGTGCGAACGAGCTCGCTGACGAGCCCGCCCTCACCCGCACGACGACCTGTGACCACGACCCTCACCATCGGCCCCGTCACGCCGGTCTGAAGGGACGCGACGCGGTGAGCCCCGGCACAGGTTCGCTGAGCGGCACGGGCTCGACGAGCCCCGACGTCTGCCGGCGCCGAAGCGTCAGGACGGGTCCCACTCGACCTGCGGCGAGCGGTACCAGCGCAACCCTGCCTGCTCCCAGCGGGCCGCGTGGGCGCTGCACCGTCCGGTGAAGTCGTCCCAGTCGCGGCGCTCGGGTGCGGACCACGCGACCTCGGCGACCGCAGCCAGGCGGGGGAGGAGCAGGAACGTCGCGTCGTCCAGGCCGTGCACCGTCTCGCTCCACAGCGCCGCCTCGACACCGACCACGGCGCTCTCAGGCACGCCGGGCACGACATCGAGCGGCTCCCAGTCGTACGCGTCGCGCAGCTCGATGTGCCCTGCCCACTCGAGCCCGAGCGGCGTGGTCTCGTCGTACTTCATGTCGAGGTAGACCCGCCGCGCGGGGGACAGGAGAAGCCGGGCGCCCGCGCGTACGGCCGCAGCGACGTCGTCGGCGGACTGCTCGTGCGTCCAGTACTGGATGACGGTGCCCGGGCCCAGATCGGCGTGGGCCACCTCCTGCCACCCGACGACCTCCTTGCCCGCGGTGCGGACGTGGCGGGCAGCCACCTGGAGGAGGCGGGAGTACTCGACACGGCTCATCGTGAGCACCTCGTCGCCGCCGAGGTGGACCCAGGGGCCGGGCGTCTGCGCGATCACGTCACCGAGCACCGCGCGAAGGAACGGGCCCGTGGCGGCCAGGTCCGCGTGCAAGCGGCTGAACCCGACCTCGATGCCCGTGTACGCGGCGGGCGCGTCGCCGGACGGCGTGAGCTCGCCGTACGCGTGCAGGGCCGCGTTCACGTGACCGGGCAGGTCGATCTCCGGGACGACGGTGACCCCCCGCGCAGCGGCGTACGCAACGATGCCGGCGAAGTCGGCGACGCTGTAGAAGCCGCCGGGGTCGCCGTCGACGGCGGTGCTGCCGGACAGCTCCGTGAGCAGCGGGCGCGACGGGATCTCCAGCCGCCAGCCCTGGTCGTCGGTCAGGTGCAGGTGCAGGACGTTGAGCCGCAGGCTCGCGAGCAGGTCGATGACGGCCCGGACGGTGGTCACGTCGAGGAAGTGGCGGGCGACGTCGAGGCTGAGGCCCCGCCAGCCGAAGCGGGGCACATCACGCACCGTCATCGCCGGGACGACGACGTCGCCGCTCGCGGGTCCGGACCCGGCTTGGGCGAGCGCCGCCGTGCCGTGCACCAGGCCCGCCGGTCGCAGCGCGGTGACGCGTGCGCCCCCGGTCGTCACCTCCAGGCGGTAGGCGCCCGAGGCGCGGGCGTCGTCGACGTCGGGCGTCAGGCCGAGCACCTCCCGGTCACCGACCAGCTCGAGGACCACGGCGCCGGGCCGGGCGTCGAGCTCCACCACCGGCACGGCGCGCCCCCACGCTGCGGCGAGCAGAGCGGCAGCCGCGCCGGCCGTCGCGAACAGGTCCGCGGCACCGTCGTCAGCCCAGGCACCAGGTGCGGCACCGCTCGCACTGTGCGCCGCATCCGCGCTCGCGACCACAGCGAGGCGCAGGTCCGCGCCGGGCACGAACCCGGCCCCCCCGGACAGCTCGAGCTCGAGCACCGCGGGCACGAGCGGGACGGCCGGCCTCATGACGGCGAGGGGGCCGAGGCCGCTCCGACGCCGTCCACCCACCGGCCCCGCCGCAGCACGCGCAGGGGTCGCAGGTCGTCGTCCACCAGCACGAGGTCCGCCAGCCCGCCCTCGGCGACGGCGCCGACGTCGGTTCGGCCGAGCACGCCCGCGGGGGTGGTGGAGGCGGCTCGCACGGCGGCGACCAGCGACACTCCCGCCCGGACCGTCTCGCGCACCACGTCGAGCAGGTGCGCCGTGCCGCCTGCGATCGCCCCGCCGTCGGCCAGGCGCGCCACCCCGTCCTTGACGCGCACGGCGACCGGGCCGAGCACGTAGCTGCCGTCGGGCATGCCCGCTGCGGCCATCGCGTCGGTGACCAGGGCGATGCTGTCGGCGCCGACGAGGTCGAAGACCGCGCGCACGGTCGCCGGCGCGAGGTGCACGCCGTCCGCGACGAGCTCGACCACGGCAGACCCACGTGCGGCAGCGCCGAGGCACGCTGCCACGGGCCCGGGGTCGCGGTGGTGCAGCGGCGGCATGCCGTTGAACAGGTGCGTCACCGTGGGGCGGGGGGAGCGGCTCCCGGGACCGGCCAGGGCGGCGACCGCCTCCTCGAGGGCCGTCTCGGTGACCTCAGCCTCGGCGTCGGTGTGACCGAACGACGGCACGGCACCCGCGGCGACGAGCGCGGCAACGGCCCCGCCGCTGCCGAGGACGCCGGGGGTCTCCGGGGCCACCGTCATCGTGACCAGGTGCCCGCGCGCCGCCTCGGCGACCTGCCGGACCAGCCAGGCACTGCCCTCGATCATGTGGTCGGGGTTCTGGGCGCCGCACCGGGCGCGCGACAGGAACGGCCCCTCGAGGTGGATGCCCCCGAGCTCGCCGGCGTCGGCCAGCCCGGCCAGCAGCGCCGTGCGTTCCAGCAACGTGGCAGCGGGCGCCGTGACGAGCGAGGCGACGAGCGTGGTGGTCCCGTGGCGCAGGTGCTCGGTGACCGCCGTGCGGGCCTGGGCGGCGTCGACCACGTCGGGGAAGCTCTCACCCCCACCGCCGTGGCAGTGCAGGTCGACCAGCCCGGGCAGGACCGTCAGCCCTGCCGCGCCGCTCCCACTCACAGCCACCGGTTCTGGGAGCCCCTCCGGTGCCTCGTCGGCGGGCCCGGCCCACACGATCCGGTCGCCGGCGATCACGACGATGCCGTCGTCGACCACCGCGTCGGGCAGGACGACGCGTCCGCGCACGACCCAGGGGTCACCCGGGTCCCGGCCCCCCGGCGGGGGAGGAGGGGTGGCGCTCGTGCCCGTGGACCGATCAGTCACCGGACGTCCTCACTCTCTCTGATGATGTGCACAGCCTGTCATCCCAGGAGCCGGAAGGCCCAGGTCACAGTGTGGTCACGGCTATGGGAAGCATGTTGACATGGAAAAGTAAGGAAGGTCTACTAACAAATGTGATGACGCGCGTGCTCCGCTCCACCGACAAGGTGCTGCCCGAGCACGGCCGCGCGCACAACCGGGCCATGGTGCTCCAGCACCTCTTCCACGCCGGTCCCCGCTCCCGTGCGGATCTCGCCCGTGCGACCGGCCTCACCCGCGTCACCGTCTCCGACCTCGTCGCGTCCCTCATGGCCGAGGGCCTGGTGACCGAGCTCGGCGTGCTCGCCGAGGGCAAGGTCGGCAAGCCCGCCACCATGGTCGGCCTCCGCACCGACGCCTACCAGATCGTCGCCGTCGACCTCACCGACGACCGCGAGCTCCACGGCGCGGTGCTGGACCTGTCGGGGGAGATCGTCGAACGTCGCAGCTCGGTCGGCGCGGAGCTCACCGGGCAGGACGCCGTGGACGCGCTGCTGACCTTCTGCCGCGAGCTCATGGCTCTGGCCACCTACCCCGTCCTGGGCGTGGGCGTCGGCTCCCCGGGCGTGATCGACGACGAGGGCGTAGTGCTCCAGGCCCCCAACCGCGGCTGGTACGACGTGCCGCTCGCGGCCACCCTCAGCGCCGAGCTGGGCGTCCCCGTGCACATCGCGAACGACGCCAACGCGGCCGTGCTCGGCGAGTTCACCTACGGCGGCGCCTCCGGCAGCGGGCTTCTCGTCCTCGCCGTCGGCCAGGGCGTCGGCGCCGGCATCGTGCTGGACGGGGCCCTGGTCCAGGGACACCGGCACGCCGCGGGGGAGCTCGGGCACGTCACGGTGGTCGACGAGCGCGACGACGTCGCGGGCTCGCCCCTCGGCCCGGCCGAGCCCTGCGCCTGCGGACGGCGGGGCTGCCTCGAGACGGTGCTGTCGGTGCCCGCGCTGCGCCGACGCGTCGCCGGCCTCGACCCCCGGTCCGCCGAGGTCGCCCTGGCCTCGGTCGGTCGGCGCCTCGGCATCGCCCTCGCGCCCGTGGTGAGCGCGCTGAATCTCGCTGAGGTCGTCCTCAGCGGCCCGCCCGACCTTCTCGACGGCCCTCTGCGCGACGCAGCGCTGGCGGCCATCCAGGAGCGCACCATGCCCGTCGTCAGCAGCGGCCTCCGACTGCGGATGACCACCCTCGGCGAGGACGGAGCCCTGTCCGGGGCCGCCGTGCTCGTGCTGTCCGGCCAGCTCGGGGTCACGTGACGACCCCGAGCCGGCCACTGCGTGTCGGAGATCGCAACACTGCGGCGGTGCTGTCCGGCACCCCCGCGCTACGGGAAGGAACCCCAACGTGAGAATCGTACGTAGTGGCGGCATCGCCGCACTCGCCATCCTCGCTCTCACGGCGTGCAGCACGGGCGCCGGCAGCGACGGCAAGGACGCGACCCCCAGCGGATCGGCGAGCAGCAGCACGGCCGAAGCCGCCCAGATCAAGCTCTGGGTCAACGGCGGAGACACGCCTGACGAGCTGCGCAAGTACCTCGTCGACACCTTCGCGGCGGAGAACCCCGGCTCCACCCTGGTCATCGAGCAGCAGGACTGGAACGGGCTCGTGCCCAGGCTCCAGACCGCGCTGACCTCCGCGGAGCAGACCCCCGACGTCGTCGAGGTCGGCAACACGCAGGCGCCGACGTTCACCTACGCCGGTGCGTTCACCGACATCAGCGAGCTCTACACCGAGCTCGGCGGCGACACGCTGCTCAAGGGCTTCGTCGAGGCCGGCTCGGCCGACGGCAAGGTCTACGCCCTGCCGTACTACTCGGGCGCCCGCGCCGTGTTCTACAACAAGGACATCTTCGCCAAGGCCGGCGTCGAGATCCCGACCACCCTGCCCGAGTTCACCGACGCGGCCATCAAGCTGCAGAAGGCGAACCCGACCGGCGCCGCCAACTTCTCCGGCTTCTGGCTGCCCGGCCAGGACTGGTACAACGGCACCGCCTGGATCTACACCTACGGCGGCGACCTGGCCGTCCAGGACGGCGGCTCGTGGAAGGGCGCCCTGTCCAGCCCGAAGTCGCTCGAGGGTCTGGCCCAGGTCCAGAAGCTCTTCACCGAGGCCACGTCCGCACCGCGTGACGCCGACTCGAACGAGCCGTGGGTCCCGTTCAACAACGGTCAGGCCGCGATGTTCTCCGCACCCACCTGGGCCCGCTGGAGCATCGACCTGCCCGAGTGCAACAAGGCCGTCAACCCCGACGACAAGTCGGACGCCGCCAAGGCGCTGCGCACCGAGCAGCAGACGTGCAACGAGTCCAAGACCGGCATCTTCCCGCTGCCGGGCCTCGAGGCGGGCAAGGCCGCGACGGTCTTCGCCGGCGGCTCCAACATCGCCATCCCGGCGAAGTCGCAGCACCAGGACCTCGCCAAGAACCTGATGCGGATCATCTTCAGCGAGCAGTACCAGACCATGCTCGCCAAGAACGGCCTCATCCCGGCCAACACGAAGTACGC
>DASXVR010000005.1:0-10328 GCA_036504175.1 Actinotalea sp.
ACGGAGGCGCCGCTCAGCGGAGCGGCACAGACCACGAAGGCACGCTCAGCCTCGGGCGCCGCGTCCGGCCCCGGGAGTCGGCCGTTGGACCTGTGCGCGAAGACCGCCCCGGGCGCGACGGGCTGACCGTTCTCGGCGTACCAGCGCACCGGCAGGTCGGTGACCGCCCTGCCCTCGACCGACGACGGCACCACGTCGATCAGGGTGGCCGCCGCCTCGTTGACGTCCAGCACCTGGCCCGACGAGGAGTGGATCACGATGCCGTCGCGCGAGGCCGCGAGCAGGCCGGCCAGGCGATGCTCCAGGGCGGCCGTCCTGTCCTGGGCGCCTTCGGACACGGTCGTCACCGCTCGCCTGCTCCTGACGAGGAGCACACCGAGGACGACGGCCACCAGCGCCGCGACGGCCGCGAGTGCGGCGATGGTCAGCTGCCCGAAGGAGCCCATCGCCCACCATCGGAGTCGTCGTCGAGGTCGTCCTGGTCGTAGGCCTCCCCCACCGGAGGGTCGCCACGAAGGATCGCGAGCGTGCCGGCCAGGTCGTCGGGCTGGACGAGGACCTCGCGGGCCTTGGAACCCTCCGAGGGCCCGACGATCTCGCGGGACTCGAGCAGGTCCATCAGCCGGCCGGCCTTGGCGAAACCGACGCGGAGCTTGCGCTGCAGCATGGACGTCGAGCCGAACTGGGTGGTCACCACCAGCTCCGCGGCCTGCAGGAGCAGGTCGAGGTCGTCGCCGATGTCGTCGTCGACCTGCTTCTTGGTCGCGGTCACCGCGACGTCGGACCGGTAGTTCGGCTTGAGCTGGGTCTTGACGTGCTTGACGACGGCGTGGATCTCGCTCTCGGTGACCCAGGCGCCCTGCACGCGCATCGGCTTCGCCGCGCCCATCGGCAGGAAGAGCGCGTCGCCCTGCCCGATCAGCTTCTCGGCGCCGGGCTGGTCGAGCACCACGCGGGAATCGGTCAGCGAGGACGTGGCGAAGGCGAGCCGGGACGGCACGTTGGCCTTGATCAGGCCCGTCACGACGTCGACGCTCGGCCGCTGCGTCGCCAGCACCAGGTGGATGCCGGCGGCCCTGGCCAGCTGGGTGATCCGCTGGATCGAGGCCTCCACATCGCGCGGGGCGACCATCATCAGGTCCGCCAGCTCGTCGACGATGACCAGGAGGTAGGGGTACGGCACGATCGTGCGCTGGCTGCCCGGGAGCGGCTTGACCTTGCCCGAGCGCACCCCGGCGTTGAAGTCGTCGATGTGCTTGTAGCCGAAGTTCGCGAGGTCGTCGTACCGCGACTCCATCTCGCGCACGACCCACTCGAGAGCCTCGGCGGCCTTCTTCGGGTTCGTGATGATCGGCGTGATCAGGTGCGGGATGCCCTCGTACAGGGTCAGCTCGACGCGCTTCGGGTCGACGAGGATCATCCGGACCTCGTCGGGCGTCGACCGCATGAGGATCGACGTGATCATCGAGTTCACGAAGGACGACTTGCCCGCGCCGGTCGCGCCGGCGACCAGCAGGTGGGGCATCTTGGCCAGGTTCGCCACGACGTAGCCGCCCTCGACGTCCTTGCCCACGCCGATGACCATGGGGTGCTCGCTGCGCCGTGCAGCCGAGGACCGCAGCACGTCGCCCAGGGACACGGTCTCGCGGTCCGCGTTCGGGATCTCGATGCCGATGGCCGACTTGCCGGGGATCGGGGACAGGATGCGCACGTCCGCGCTGGCGACGGCGTAGGAGATGTTGCGGCTCAGCGCCGTGACCCGCTCGACCTTGATGCCCGGGCCGAGCTCGACCTCGTACCGGGTGACCGTCGGCCCCCGGCTGAAGCCTGTGACCTGCGCGTCGATCTCGAACTGGTCGAGCACCGTCGTGAGCGCCTCGACGACCCGGTCGTTGGCGGCGGAGCGCACCTTGTGCGGCATGCCCTTGGCCAGGACCTCGTCGGGCGGGAGCGTGTAGATGACGTCGCCCTCGAGCATCGGCTGCTCGCCGCGCGGCAGCGGCGTGCTCGGCGGAGGAACGAGCGGACCCGGGCCGGACACGGCCAGCGCGGTGGTGACGAGGTCGTCGCCCGTCCCGAGCAGCTCGGCGCGGGCTGTCTCCTCGTCGTGCTCGGCAGCCAGCTCGGCCTCGGTGAGCGCTGCCGTCTCGAACGCCTCGTCCCCGGCGAAGCGGCCGGTCTCGGTCACCTCGCCGGTGTCCAGCGCGCGCCGCCGCAGCCCGAGGCGACCGCGTCGCGAGCGTCTACCGGGCTGCTCCTGCTGCTCGGCCAGCGTCGGGAGCTCAGCGAGGTTCTCCGCGTCGTCGACCTCGGCGGCGCGCCCGCCGCGGGTGAGCCATCGGTAGCCGGCCCGCAGACGAGGCACGATCATGTGCACGGGCGTCGCCGTGAGCACGAGGAGGCCGAACACCCCCACGAGGAGCAGGAGGGGGACGGTCACCCAGGCCGTGACCAGGCTCTCCAGCGGCGTCGCGACCAGGTAGCCGACCACCCCGCCGGCCGCCTGCACCGCCGGGTAGCCGTTGCTCGGTGACGGGAGGCCGTCGGCGAGGTGGACCAGGCCGCAGACGGCCAGCAGCACGGCGCTCAGGCCGATGCTCATCCGTCCGTTCGCCTGGACCCGGTCCGGGTGGCGCATGAGGCGCACCGCAGCCAGCACCAGGAGGACGGGGACCGCGACACCGACCACGCCGAAGGTCCCGGCGACGACGGCGTGGATCGCGTTGCCTGCGGAGCCGGAGAGCGCCCACCACTCGCGCGCGGCGACGACGACGGCGACGCCCAGCAGCGTGAACGCCAGCCCGTCGCGGCGGTGGGCCGGGTCCAGGTCGCGAGCGTCGCGGCCGATCCGGCGGGCGGTGCCACCGACGACGTGGGCGGTGCCCATCCAGACGCCGCGCACCATCCTGACGGGCAGCGCGCGCTGCGGGGGTGGCGGCGGTGTCCTGCCGCCCGGCCGTGCGGCCGCTCCCCGACCCGAGCCCGACGCGGCGCCCCGGGTTCCCGTGGCGGACCGTCCGGAGCCGCTGCGGGCAGTCGTTGCCGCGCTGCGGGGAGCGGACGTGCGGGTGGCCATGCTGCTCACGGTACCTGCGAGGTGCGACGCCACCAGGGAGGCGGTGGCCGCCCGTGTCGCGGTCCGCGCAGGTCAGGCCTCGACGACCACCGGGATGATCATCGGTCGCCGCCGCAGGCGTCCGGAGACCCAGCGGCCGACCACCCGGCGCACGACCTGCTGCAGCTGGTGGGTGTCGGCGATCCCGTCCCCCGCCGCCTCCTCGAGCGCCGCGACGAGCTCCGGCAGGATCGCCTCGAACACGGTGTCGTCCTCGGCGAAACCGCGGGCGAGGATCTGCGGGCCGGCGATGACCTTGCCCGTCGCGGAGTCCACCACGGCGAAGATCGAGATGAACCCCTCCTCGCCGAGGATCCTGCGGTCCTTGAGCTCGGCGTCGGTGATCGTGCCGACGCTCGACCCGTCCACGTACACGTACCCGCAGGGCACTGCCCCGACGATCGTGGCGCGGCCGTCGACCAGGTCGATCACCATGCCGTCCTCGGCGATCACGACGTTCTCGGCCGGGATCCCGGTGCGCATGGCGATCGCGGCGTTGGCGACCAGGTGGCGCACCTCGCCGTGCACCGGCATCACGTTGCGCGGCCGCAGGATGTTGTAGCAGTACAGGAGCTCGCCGGCGCTGGCGTGACCCGAGACGTGCACACGCGCGTTGCCCTGGTGCACGACGGTGGCGCCCAGGCGCATGAGGCCGTTGATCACCCGGAACACGGCGTTCTCGTTGCCCGGGATCAGGGAGGACGCGAGCACCACCGTGTCGCCGTGACCGACACGGACCCGGTGGTCCCGGTTGGCCATCCGGGACAGGGCGGCCATCGGCTCCCCCTGCGAGCCGGTGCACATCAGGACCACCTGGTCCGGTGGGAGGTCGTCGACGGCACGGGCATCCACGAGGACGTCGGGCGGCACGGTGAGGTAGCCCAGCTCGGCCGCGATGGTCATGTTCCGCACCATGGACCGACCGACGAGGGCAACCCGCCTCCCGTGCGCATGGGCGGCGTTGAGCACCTGCTGGACCCGGTGGACGTGCGAGGCGAACGACGCGACGATCACGCGCTGGTCGGCGGCGGCGAACACCGAGTCGAGCACGGGTCCGATCTCGCGCTCGTGCGCCGTGAAGCCCGGGACCTCGGCGTTGGTGGAGTCGACCATGAACAGGTCGACACCCGCCTCCCCGAGCCGGGCGAACGCGCGCAGGTCGGTCACCCGTCCGTCGAGGGGCAGCTGGTCCATCTTGAAGTCACCGGTGTGCAGCACCGTCCCAGCAGCGGTACGCACCGCCACCGCGAGCGCATCGGGGATGGAGTGGTTGACGGCCACGAACTCGCACTCGAACGGACCGAGCTGCTCCACCTCACCCTCGCGCACGGCGAAGGTGAACGGCGTGATGTGGTGCTCCTTGAGCTTGGCCTCGACGAACGCGAGCGTGAGCTGCGAGCCGACCAGCGGGATGTCCGCGCGCAGGCGGAGCAGGTAGGGCACGGCACCGATGTGGTCCTCGTGGCCATGGGTGAGCACGAGGGCCTCGATGTCGTCGAGGCGGTCGGCGATGTAGTCGAAGTCCGGCAGGATCAGGTCGACGCCCGGCTGGTGGTCCTCCGGGAAGAGCACCCCGCAGTCGATGACGAGGAGCCGGCCGTCGATCTCGAGGACCGCCATGTTCCTGCCGATCTCGCCCAGGCCGCCGAGCGCGACGATCCGCAGCGCCCCCGGTGCCAGTGCCGGGGGCAGGCCGAGGTCGGGGTGCGGGTGGGACATCAGACCTCCGAGGACACGAGCAGACCGGCCTGCACGAGGGCGGCGCGGACGGCTGCGACCTCCTGCGCGTCGGGGGCGGCCTGCGGCAGGCGCAGGGTCGCCGTCGGGATCAGGCCCAGCAGGGCCAGGCTGAGCTTGGACCGCAGCGCACCGTTCCCGCTGCCGCAGATGATCTCGATCGCCGGCAGCACGGACAGGAACCCCCGTCGGGCGGTGGCGGTGTCCCCGGCGTCGAACGCGCGGATCACCGCGGCGAGCTCGTCACCGACGAGGTGCGCAGCCATGCTGACCAGACCGACGGCGCCCACGGACAGGAACGGCAGGAGCAGGCCGTCGTCACCGCTGTACCAGGCGAGGCCGGTCGCCTCGATGGCTCGCAGCGCCGCCTGGACGTCGCCGGTCGCATCCTTGACGGCCACGATGCGCTCGTGCGCGGCGAGCCGCTGGAGGGTGTCGAGCGAGTAGCGGACCGCCGTGCGGCCAGGCACGTCGTAGAGCATCACGGGCAGGTCCGTCGCGTCGGCGACCGCGACCGTGTGCAGGTAGACGCCCTCCTGCGACGGCCGCGAGTAGTACGGCGTGACCACGAGCAGCCCGTGGGCACCGGCCTCGGCTGCCTGCTCGGCCATCCGCACGGCGTGCAGGGTGTCGTTCGAGCCTGCGCCGGCCAGGACCAGGGCCCTGTCGCCCACCGCCTCGACCACCACGCGGATCAGGTCGGCCTTCTCGGGTGCGTGGGTCGTCGGCGCCTCACCGGTGGTGCCGTTCAGGACCAGACCGTCGTGGCCGTGGTCCACCAGGTGCGTGGCCAGGGCGGCGGCCGCGGCGAGGTCCACCGATCCGTCCGCTGCCATCGGGGTCACCATCGCCGTCAGCAACGAGCCGAACGGTCGGGCAGGGGTCGGCGTCGCCATGGGGGTCAAACTACCGCCCGGGCACGACGTCCCGCGGCGGCGTCCGAGCACCGCCCTCGATGCGGACGAAGCTCAGGAAGCGGTAGCCAAGGCCACCGGCCGAGGTCGCCCAGCCGGCCTCCGGCTCACGGGCCACGAGCTGCCAGCCGCGGTCCAGGACCGGCGCCCGGGTCTGGCCCGCGACGACGACGTCGACCTGGGTCAGCTCGATCCGGTCGGCGTACGGCATGAACGCCTCGTAGACCTGTCCCCCGCCGATCACCCAGGCGTCGCCGCCGCCGGTCAGGGCCAGCGCCTCGTCGACGTCCCTGGCCAGGGCAGCACCCTCGACGGCGTCGTCGTCGGCCCGCCGCGACAGCACGATGTTCAGCCGGCCCGGGAGCGGCCGGAACCGCCCGGGCAAGGAGTCCCACGTGGCCCGGCCCATGATCACCGGGCTGCCCATCGTGACCTCGCGGAAGTGCGCGAGGTCCTCCGGCAGGCTCCACGGCAGGCCACCGCGCGTCCCGATGTACCTGTCCGACGACTGAGCCCACACCATGCCGATCGTCACGTGAGGCCCCCTGGGTCAGCGGTGCAAAGACGAGCCGGGTCCGTCCGCGGCCTGCGCAGCGGTCTCGGCGACGATGTCATACGGCGATCGGCGCCGCGATGGCCGGGTGGTGCTGGTACCCCTCCACGACCACGTCGTCGAAGGCGTAGTCGAAGATCGAGGGAGCCTTGGCGAGCCGCAGCGTGGGGAACGGGTACGGGGCCCTGGTCAGCTGCTCGTGCACCTGGTCGAGGTGGTTGACGTAGATGTGGCAGTCGCCACCCGTCCAGATGAAGTCACCGGGCTCCAGCCCGGTCTGCTGGGCGACCATGTGCGTCAGCAGGGCGTACGACGCCAGGTTGAACGGGACCCCGAGGAAGAGGTCGGCGCTGCGCTGGTAGAGCTGGCACGACAGGCGCCCGTCGGCCACGTAGAACTGGAAGAAGGCGTGGCACGGGGCGAGCGCCATGCTCGGGATCTCGGCGACGTTCCACGCCGAGACGATGTGCCGACGCGAGTCCGGGTCCTCCTGGATCGCGCGGACCACCTGGGCGATCTGGTCGACGTGCCCGCCGTCGGGCGTGGGCCACGAGCGCCATTGCACGCCGTACACCGGACCGAGCTCGCCCTCGGCGTCGGCCCACTCGTCCCAGATGGTGACGCCGTTGTCCCGCAGGTAGGCGACGTTGGAGTCGCCCCGCAGGAACCAGAGGAGCTCGTGGACGATCGAGCGCAGGTGCACGCGCTTGGTGGTCACGAGCGGGAAGCCGGCCGACAGGTCGAAGCGCATCTGGTGGCCGAACACGCTCAGCGTGCCCGTCCCCGTGCGGTCAGCCTTGTGCGTCCCCTCGGCCAGGACGCGCCGCAGGAGGTCCTCGTACTGGGTGGGAGCCGGCATGGCGACATCGTAAGGGCGCCGTCCGCGGCCGGGTCCATACTGACCGTCATGGCGACGACGCACCCTTCTCCGCTGCCTGCGACGACGACCGACGCGCTGCCCACCGGGCTGCTCATCGGTGGGTCCTGGAGCCCCGCGAGCGGCGGCGGCACCTTCACGGTCAACGACCCTGCGACGGCGCGCCCCCTGTGCGAGGTCGCCGACGCGACGCCTGCCGACGGGCTGGCCGCGCTGACCGCCGCCGACGACGCCCTGCCCCAGTGGCGGGCCGTGGCACCGCGGGCCCGCGCCGACCTGCTGCGCGCGGTGTTCGACCAGGTCATCGCCCGCACCGACGAGTTCGCAGCACTCATCACCGCCGAGGGAGGCAAGCCCCTCGCGGAGTCACGCGCCGAGGTGGCCTACGGGGCCGAGTACGTGCGCTGGTACTCCGAGCAGGCTGTGCGCATCAACGGGGTCGCCCGCACGGCACCCAGCGGCGCCAACACGCAGCTCGTGCTCCACCGCGGGGTGGGTCCTGCGCTCCTCATCACCCCGTGGAACTTCCCGCTGGCCATGGCGACGCGGAAGATCGCCCCGGCACTGGCCGCCGGGTGCACGGTCGTCATCAAGCCGGCGGGCCTGACCCCGCTCACCACGGCCCTCTTCGCCGAGGTCGTGCGCGCCGAGCTCGAGCGGCGCGGGCTCCCGCAGGGCGTCATCAACGTCGTCCCGACGTCGTCCTCGGGGCGGCTCACCGAACCCCTGCTGGCGGACCCGCGGCTGCGCAAGCTCTCCTTCACCGGATCGACCGAGGTGGGGCGGGTGCTCCTGCGGGGAGCCGCGCAGGGCGTGCTGCGCACCTCGATGGAGCTGGGCGGCAACGCGCCCTTCCTGGTCTTCGAGGACGCCGACATCGCCGCGGCGGTCGAGGGCGCTGTCGCGGCCAAGATGCGCAACGCCGGGCAGACCTGCGTGGCCGCGAACCGGTTCCTGGTGCACGAGTCGGTGGCCGAGGAGTTCTCCCGCGGCCTGACCGAGGCGTTCGGCCGGCTCGTCGTCGGCGCAGGCTCGACACCGGGCACGACCGTCGGGCCGCTCATCGAGGCCGGGGCGGTCGACCGGGTCGAGGAGGTGGTGGCCCAGGCCGTCGACGGTGGTGCGCGGGTGACCATCGGCGGTGACCGACCCACGTCGTCGGACCTGCCTGGCTTCTTCTACAACCCGACAGTCCTCACGGGGGTGGACCCGCAGGCGCGCGCCGTCCGCGAGGAGATCTTCGGACCCGTCGCCCCCGTGGTGACGTTCGCGGACGAGGACGAGGCCCTGACCTTGGCGAACAGCACGGAGTTCGGGCTCGTCGCCTACGCGTACACGCGTGACGTCGGGCGCGTCTTCCGGGTGGCCGAGCGGATCGAGTCCGGCATGCTCGGCGTCAACCGCGGCATGGTCTCCGACGCGAGCGCCCCGTTCGGCGGGGTCAAGTCCTCGGGGCTGGGACGCGAGGGTGGCGAGGCCGGCATCGAGGAGTACCTCGAGAGCGTGTACGTCGCCCTGTGACGGAGGCGGACGGAACAGCTGCGCCGGTTCGGACCGCGGCGCGCCGCACGGCAGTGCGGCAGGCGCTGTCGGTCTCAGCAGCGACCGGCGTCTATGGCATCTCCTTCGGCGCGCTTTCCGTCACGGCGGGGCTCGACCTGTGGCAGACGATGGCGCTCAGCCTGCTCATGTTCACCGGCGGTTCCCAGTTCGCGTTCATCGGTGTGATCGGCGCCGGTGGAGCGCCCGGGGCAGCCGTCGCCACCGCGGGTCTGCTCGGCGCGCGGAACGCCCTGTACGGGGCCGCGCTCGCGCCGCTCCTGCGGGGCCGTGGTCCGCGTAGCTGGGCGGCTGCGCACGTGACCATCGACGAGTCGATGGCCGTCGCCACCGCCCAGCCGGACCCCGTCGTGGCCAGGATCGGGTTCTGGTGGACCGGGCTCGGGGTCTTCGCCCTGTGGAACCTGTTCACGGTGGTGGGCGCCCTGGTCGGTGACGCGCTCGGCGACCCGACGCGCTGGGGCCTGGACGCCGCTGCGGCCGCGGCCTTCCTCGGGCTGCTCTGGCCGCGGCTGGCCCATCGGGCCGCACAGGTGGTGGCAGCGATCGCCGTGTGCGTCGCCCTGCTGCTGACACCCGACGCACCGGCTGGGGTCCCCGTCCTGGCCGCAGCGGTGGTCGCGGTCGTCGCCGGCTGGCACGAGGAGACCCCGCGCCTGGCCCGTCTGGGACGGTCGGCACCGCAGCGGGTACGCCGATGAGCGCGTACGCGGCCACCTGGGTTGCGGTCGTGGCGGGTGCCGTCGTCTGCTTCGTGACCAAGCTGGCCGGGCACCGCGTCCCCGAGCACTGGCTGGCCCAGCCGCGGGTCGCCCGGATCGCCGGACTGGTGACGGTGGCGCTCCTGGCAGCCCTCGTGGCGGTCCAGACGTTCACCACCGGCGCGGACGTCACCGTCGACGCGCGGGTGGTGGCCGTGGCCGTCGCTGCTGTCGCGCTCGCGCTGCGGGCCCCCTTCATCGTCGTGGTGGTGCTCGCCGCCGTCGTGGCCGCGGTGCTGCGTGCGCTCGGCTGATTGCTAGCCTGCCCGGATGGCACTGTTCCGCGAGACCGCCGACGTCTCGGTGCGCCCTGCCACGGCCGAGGACGAGGCGGCCATCGCCCGCGCCCAGGTCAGGGCGTGGCGGGCGAGCCACGGCGAGCTGCTCGGGACCGATGTGCTCGAGCGGCTCGACGTCATGGCGGTCCGCCGGCAGTGGGCCGAGGCGATCACGGCGCCCCCCTCAGCCCGGCACCGGGTGATGGTCGCGTGCGCCGGTGCGCGGGTCGTCGGGTTCGCCGCGTGCGCGCCGGTGGACGACGGGGTGGAGGTGCTCGCTCTCGAGGTCGATCCCGACCACCAACGCGGCGGGCACGGCTCTCGCCTGCTCACGGCCTGCGTCGACCTCGGCCGCGAGGACGGTGCGTCCCACCTGCAGACCTGGGTGCTGGACGGCGATGTGGCACGGGAGCAGTTCCTCGCCGGCGCCGGCCTGGGAGCGGACGGGGCACGCCGCGAGCTCGCCGTGGGTCCCGGACCCGACGGGGAGACCCGGTCGGTGGCCGAGCACCGCTGGGTGGCGGAGATCTGAC
>DASXVR010000006.1:0-19749 GCA_036504175.1 Actinotalea sp.
GTGACGGGCGCTGGGAGGCTCAGGCCCCCGGGACGACCCGGACGTCGATCTGTGCGGACAGGTCGTCGTGGAGACGGACCTTGACCTGGTACTCGCCGATGGCCTTGATCGGCTGACCGATCTCGACCTTGCGCTTGTCGATCGCCGGCCCACCGGCGGCTGTGACGGCCTCGGCGATGTCGGTGGTCGTCACGGCGCCGAAGAGGCGACCGGACGCGCCGGCCTTCGCCGTGATCGTGACGGGCTTGGACTGCAGCGAGTCGCGGACAGCCTTCGCCTCGTCGAGCGTCGCGATCTCGCGGGCCTTGCGGGCCTTGCGGATCCCGGCGATCTGCTTCTCGGCGCCCTTGGACCAACCGGTCGCCAGGCCGCGCGGGACGAGGTAGTTACGGGCGTACCCGTCCTTCACCTCGACCACGTCACCGGGCGTACCGAGGCCTGTCACCTCATGAGTCAGGATGAGCTTTGCCATCAGAGTTCAGCCTTTCTCAGCGAGCAGAGCTCGAGTAGGGCAGCAGGGCCATCTCACGGGCGTTCTTGACTGCCCGCGCGATCGCGCGCTGCTCCTGGACGGACACGCCAGTGACACGGCGCGCGCGGATCTTTCCGCGGTCGGAGATGAACTTCCGCAGCAGCGCGGTGTCCTTGTAGTCGACCGCGTCGATCTTGGCGGCCTTGAGCGGGTTCATCTTCTTCTTGGGCTTGCGGACGACGGGCTTCGCCATCGTGGTGCTCCTTCAGCTTCTGGAGCCCGGACCTGCTGTGCCGCTCGAGTGCGACAAGCGGCCCGGGATGGGGTGTGTCTGGGTGTCGATCAGAACGGGGGCTCGTCAGCGAACGAGCCGCCTGCCGACGGTGCCGGCGTGGCCCACGGGTCGTTGTCGACTCCGCCGCCCCCGCCCCCGCCGTATGACGCTCCGCCACCGGCGCCTCCGCCGAAGCCACCGCCACCACCGCCGGAGCGCTGGGCACGGGTGACCTTCGCGGACGCGCGACGCAGCGAGGGACCGATCTCATCGACCTGGAGCTCGACGACCGTGCGCTTCTCGCCCTCACGGGTCTCGTACGAGCGCTGGACGAGCCGGCCCTGGGCGATCACGGCGGTCCCCTTGGTCAGGGACTCCGCGACGTTCTCAGCCGCCTCACGCCAGATCGAGCAGCGCATGAACAGCGTGTCGCCGTCCTTCCACTCGTTCGTCTGGCGGTCGAACTGCCGGGGCGTGGACGCGATCGTGAAGTTCGCGACGGCAGCTCCGGACGGGGTGAAGCGCAGCTCGGGGTCCCCGGTGAGGTTCCCGACCACCGTGATGACGGTGTCTCCAGCCATGCCAGCTCCTCGTTCAGATCGGTCGATGGATCAGGAAGCGACGCTCAGTGAGCGTCGGGACGCATGACCTTCGTGCGCAGGACGGCCTCGTTGAGCCCGAGCTGACGGTCGAGCTCCTTGGCCGTTGCCGGCTCGGCGGTGAAGTCGACGACGGCGTAGATGCCCTCGGTCTTCTTCTGGATCTCGTAGGACAGGCGACGGCGGCCCCAGATGTCGACCTTGTCGATCGTGCCGCCCGCGGTGGTCACCACTGACAGGTACTTGTCGAGCGACGGGGCGACGGTGCGCTCCTCGATCTCGGGGTCGAGGATGACCATCATTTCGTAATGACGCATGCGATTACCCACCTCCTGTGGACTTGTGCGGCCACGGTCTCTCCGTGGCAGGAGGGTTGTGCGTCTGCCGGTCTGGGCTTCCCGCGGTGATCGGCACCGCTCGACTCCAGACAGCAACCCCTCATCCTAACGGGTCGGTCGGCGCTCTCCGGACGCCGGCCGCCTCCGTCAGGGCTTGCCGTTGCCGTTGCCCGGTGGAAGAGCCGGGAGCGTGGCTGACGGGTCAGGCGTCGGCAGCGGGGTGTCGGTCGGCGTCGGCACCACGGTCGGTGTCGGCGTCGGGGTCGGCTCCGGTGCGACCGTCGGTGTCGGCTCGACCGTGGGGGTCGGCGTCTGCGTCGGCGTCGGCGTGGGGGACGGCGTGTTCGCCTTGCCCACGTCGGCCCGGGCCGGGAACTGCAGGACCTCGCGGCCCTGCATCGCGGGCGTCATGTACGCCATCCACACGTCGAGCGGATGCGTCGCGCCGGTGACCTGCTTGACCCCGCCGAAGGGCGAGATGGTCTCCTCGGTCTTCCCGTCGGCACCCACCTGGTACATCGCCACAGCCGTCGTCATCTGCGGGGTGTAGCCGATGAACCATGCGGAGTGGTTCTCGTTCGACGTTCCGGTCTTGCCGGCCACCGGCCGCCCGAGGGCCTTCGCCTTCTTGGCCGTACCGGTCTCGACGACCTGCGTCAGCGCGTAGGTCGTGTCGGCCATGACGTCCGGCGCGAACGTCGGGACGGGGGCGGACCCACCCTTGTAGACCGTCCCGCTGCCGTCGAGGTAGTCGATCGAGGCGACGATGAACGGCTTGGTGTAGCTGCCGTTGTTCGCGTAGGTGTTGAACGCGGCGGCCATCTCCAGCGGGTGCGGCGACGCGGTGCCGAGCACGTTGGCAGGCACGTTCTGCCCGGTGAGCGTGGTGTCCGACAGACCGGCGCGCTTGGCGACCTCGAGCGTCTTGTCCGGCCCGACGAGAACGCTGATCTGGGCGTACACCGAGTTGACCGAGTTGGCGGTGGCCTTGACCAGGTCGATCGTGCCGAAGCTCTCGCCACGGCCGGCGCCGAAGTTGTGCACGCCCTCCGGGGCGAAGCCGGGGACCTTGACCATGCTGTTCCCGTCGAACCGGGACTTCAGCGAGCCGCCGGACTCCAGGTAGGCGATCAGGGCGAACGGCTTGAACGTCGAGCCCGCCTGAGCTCTGTCCTGGGTGACGGCGTTGCGCGACTGGGTGAGGTAGTCCGGGCCGCCGTACAGGGCGAGGATCTTGCCGGTCGACGGCTCGAGGCTCACGACGGCGGTCCGCAGGTTCGGCGCGTGGTCGGCCGGGATGGCCGCGACAGCCGCCTCGGCGTCGGCCTGCAGCGCGGGGTCGATCGTCGTGATGATCTTGTAGCCGCGCCGACCGAGGTCGTCGTCGCTGATGCCGGCGAGGTCGTGCGCCTCGAGCTGGGCCATCTTGAGCAGGTAGCCACGGGGGCCGCCGAAGACGTCCGACTTCTGGTCCGGCAGCACCGTGGGGAACGTCTGCGCGGCGCGGTCGGCCGCGGTGAGCTTGCCCATGGTGACCATGCCGTCGAGGACGTAGGCCCAGCGCTTGGCCGCCTTCTCGGGGTTGACCGACGGGTCCCAGTTGTTCGGCGACGGGATGATCCCGGCGAGCGTCGCGGCCTGGCTGACGGTGAGCTGGGAGGCGCTCACGCCGAAGTACGACTGCGCGGCGGTCTCGATCCCGTACGCGCCACGGCCGAAGTAGATCGTGTTGAGGTAGTTGGTCAGGATCTCGGGCTTGTCCTGCTGCTGGTCGAGCTTGATCGCCAGCAGGGCTTCCTTGAACTTGCCCTTGTACGTGCTGATGGTCGAGTCGGAGTAGTACCGCTCGGCGTACTGCTGCGTGATCGACGAGCCGCCCTCACGGTGGCCGCCTCGCAGGTTGTTCCACAGCGCACGGGCGATGCCACCCGGGTCGATGCCGCTGTTCTTGTAGAAGGTGCGGTCCTCGGCTGCGACCACCGCGTCGCGGATGGTGTCGGGGATGGCGTCCGCGGGGAGGATCACGCGGTTCTGGACCCCGAACGTGCCCATCTCCGTCGTGCCGTCGGAGTAGTAGACGGTCGTGCTCTGCGCCTCGGCGAACTGTGACGGCGTGGGGATCTTGGTCGCGGCGTACGCGGCGACCACGATGCCGGCGACGATGAGGACGACGGTGAGCGCCGAGCCCAGCAGGAACTTCCACGACGGGAGCCAGCGGCGCACCGGCCCCTTGCCGGACCGCGGGTAGTCGAAGAACCGTCGCTTCGTCGGCGGGCGGGACCCGGCACCACCCGCGGCGCGACGGCTCGCACCGGTGGCGGCAGCGGCCGTCGTGCGGCGGGTCGGCGCCGGCGCGGCCCGTCCGGCGCCTGCGGGCTGACCGGGGACCGCGTCGCGGATGCTGCGCCGCTGGGGTCCCGTCGGTCCGCCGGGGCGTGAGGAGCCGCTCGGGGGGGTGTTGCCCGATGCCACGAGGTGCCTTCCGGTCGGGATGCTGGGGTCGGGGTGTGCTGGGGTCCGGCCGGCGCCAGGGATGCAGCGCCGGGCCGCGGGTCGTCGCGAGCCAGACAGGTGGAGGCCCGTCGCGCTCGGTCCGGGCGAGCCGGACGGTGGTCATGACGACCCGGCACCAGGGTACGGACGGTTCCTGGCAGCGGCGCACTGGGGATGCGTGGCCTGTGTGAAAGGTCTGTGTCCATACGGGCCTGTGCGCACAGGGGCCGCGAGCGGGCTCGTCGGGCCGAGGGCCAGGTCACGGACGGTGGTGAGGTCACTGCGACGCGCCCGGGATCGGGCTCTGCTTGCCAGACCGGCTCCGCGCAACCTACTCTCCGATGTATCAGTTCGATACATCGATGCGTTCGAACCATCCGACGCATCGAGATCAGCATCCCACGTCGCGACCCCAGCCGGAGGTGAAACCATGCGCGCACGTTCCGACGTCCTCGAGATGGCCATCCTCGGCCTGCTCCATGAGACACCGATGCACGGGTACGAGCTGCGCAAGCGGCTCAACCTGCTGCTCGGCTCGTTCCGTGCGCTGTCCTACGGGTCGCTGTACCCCTGCCTGAAGTCGCTGGCCACCAACGGCCTCATCGTCGGTACCGACGCCTCGCAGACACCGCCCCCGCACGCCCTCAGCGGCAAGCGGGCCCGCATCGTCTACGAGCTCACGGCCGAGGGCAAGGAGCACTTCGCGGAGATCCTGGCCAGCTCGGGCCCGACCACCTGGGAGGACGAGCACTTCGACGTGCGCTTCGCGTTCTTCGCCCAGACGGACGCCGAGACCCGGCTGCGCATCCTCGAGGGACGCCGCACGCGGCTCGCCGAGCGTCTCGACCAGGTGCGGCAGTCAGCCGTCCGCACCCGCGAGCGCCTCGACGACTACACGCTCGAGCTCCAGCGCCACGGCCTGGAGCAGGTCGAGCGCGAGGTGCGCTGGCTGGACGGACTGATCGACAACGAACGCGGCACCCGTCGCGTGAACACCGAGGGAACCGGTCGACCGACCGGCCCTGCACCTGCTGACGACGCTGACGCGTCCCAGCACTGAGAGATCTGAAGGAGCGAGGATGAGTTCGATCCGCGTCGCCATCGTGGGCGTCGGCAACTGCGCCGCATCGCTGGTCCAGGGCGTCCACTTCTACGCGGACGCCGACCCGCAGAGCAAGGTCCCGGGCCTCATGCACGTCCAGTTCGGCCCGTACCACGTCTCTGACATCGAGTTCGTTGCGGCGTTCGACGTCGACGCGAAGAAGGTCGGTTTCGACCTGTCCGAGGCCATCGGCGCCAGCGAGAACAACACCATCAAGATCGCCGACGTCCCGCCGCTCGGCGTGACGGTCCAGCGCGGTCACACCCTGGACGGTCTCGGCAAGTACTACCGCGAGACCATCGAGGAGTCGGACGCCGAGGCCGTCGACATCGTCGCCGCCCTCAAGGAGGCACGCGCCGACGTGCTCATCTGCTACTTGCCCGTGGGCTCGGAGCAGGCCGCCAAGTTCTACGCGCAGTGCGCCATCGACGCCAAGGTCGCGTTCGTCAACGCGCTGCCCGTCTTCATCGCGTCGGACCCCGTCTGGGCCAAGAAGTTCGAGGACGCCGGCGTCCCGATCGTCGGCGACGACATCAAGTCCCAGGTCGGCGCGACCATCACGCACCGCGTGCTGGCCCGCCTCTTCGAGGACCGCGGCGTCATCCTGGACCGCACGTACCAGCTGAACGTCGGCGGCAACATGGACTTCAAGAACATGCTGGAGCGCGAGCGCCTGCAGTCCAAGAAGCTCTCGAAGACGCAGTCCGTCACGTCCAACCTCGATGACGGCCCGCTGGCCGGCAAGAAGGAGGACCGCAACGTCCACATCGGCCCGTCGGACTACGTCGCGTGGCTCGACGACCGCAAGTGGGCGTACGTCCGCCTCGAGGGTCGCGCCTTCGGTGAGGTCCCCCTGAACCTGGAGTACAAGCTCGAGGTCTGGGACTCGCCCAACTCGGCCGGCATCATCATCGACGCCCTGCGCGCCGCGAAGATCGCCAAGGACCGTGGCGTCGGTGGCCCGATCATCTCCGCCGCGACGTACTTCATGAAGTCGCCGCCGGTCCAGATGGAAGACAACAAGGGCCGTCGTCAGCTCGAGAAGTTCATCGCGGGCGAGGTCGAGCGCTGACCGCTCGCTGATCCGCGGCTGACCCGCCGCACCGCACGAGCGTGAACGGTCCGGCACGGATTCCGGGCCGGACCTTTCACGTTGTCCCCGGCCTGCGCCGGCGGGGCAGGCGGGGCGGGGAGGGGGCGAGCTGCGGCTAGTGACTGGCGCCGACGACGAACGAGGTCAGGCCTTGGGTGTAGGTCGTGGTGGCGGCGTCGCTGGGGGGCGGGATCAGCTCGGTGACCGCACCGGTCGACGCGTCGTAGCCGAGGAGGGCTGAGGGGACCGCCTCGCCCGAGCAGTTCCCGGACACCTCGATCACGACGGTCCCGCCGACGGCGTACGGCGTGAGGATGTTGCCCACGAGCCGCGGGTCTCCGACGGCGAGGACGCGGTCGGTCCGGTCGGCGGTGAACCGGTAGAGCCCGTCCGAGCAGTCGGCGTACGAGGGACTGATCGTGCCGATCGAGTCCATGGTGGAGCCGGCGACAAGGACGTCGCCGTCACCGAGCCGCAGCCCACCGTGGACAGGTTCGATGTCGCCGTCGTGCAGGCTACGGATCTCGGTGCCGGCGCCGCTCGCCCACTGGTCCTTGGTGAACGTGACCCATCGCGGCCCGAGCTCGCCGAGGGTCTTCTCGGTCGTGGCGGGGTCCTCGTCGATGCACAGGGCCAGGACGCTGTCCCTCGTCCACCACGTCACGGGGCTGCAGTGGCCAGGCGCCGTGGACTCCGCGAGCGAACCCCAGAGCGAGCCGGCGGAGAGGTCTGCCACCTCGTCCAAGCCCAGGAACAGGTCCCCGTCGGGGGACAGTCCCCGCCGGCCGTCCCACGTCCAGCCGAGCGTCAGGGTGGTCAGCATCGATCCCTCTTCGACGAGAAGGTCCGTCCCGCCCGGCGACGACCAGAGACGGCGGGCGCCCGCCTGCCCGACGAAGCGGGCACCGGCCAGCGGCGGGTCGAACGCAGGCGCGAGGCTGCCCGTCACGAGGTCGAGCGTCGCGTAGGTCGGCGACCCGGCCATCTGACTGCCCTGGGACCAGGTGGTCGCCACGGGCCTCGTCTCGACCACAGCCGTCGTCGAGCCCGGCTGCCACTCGACCACGCGGTGCTCCACCCACGACGGTCCGTCCGCCCCGGGCGTCACGTCGAGCTCGAGGCGTCGAACCAGGTAGCGGGTCCCGTCCGGGCTGACGAGGAGCACGACCTCGGTCAGCGGCGCCTGCTCGGCCGCTGGGTGGTCGACGGCGTCAGGTGCGTAGGTCGCGAGCACCCACCCCGGTCCGGCCTGCGCGAGGAGGCCCGCAGGCATCGGGTAGTAGGTCGGCAACCCGGGCTCAGTCACTGGCTCGCCGATGGCGCCCGGGGATGCGGACGGCAGAGCGGTCGCCGACGGCGAGGCGCTCGGCGACGGTGACGTGCTCGTGGTGGTGGCCGGTATCGGCGGGCGCGGGTCGCCCTGCGACATGGCGAACCACCCACCTGCAGCGAGGAGACCGGCGACTGGGATCGCCACGATGCCCTGGACGGCGTGCCGCACCGCCCGGCGCCGCCGCACCCGCAGGGTCAGTGCTGCGAGCGCGGCCCCGTCCATGGCGAGTCCCGCGAGCGATCGCGCACCTGACTCGGCCGCGTCGTTGATCACGTCGTCGAGCTCACGCACCGTGACGCACCTCCAGCCCGCTGATCCGCACGACGTCCTCTCGTCCGGTGGCGACCGTCCCCAGGATCGCGTTGAGCGCGGTGACACCGTCGGAGACGTACCGCTTGACGGCGCCCTCGCTGAGGTTGAGCAGTCGGGCCGTGTCCCTCACCGACTGGTCGTCGAGGTGGCGCAGGACGACGCACGCCCGCACGCGTGGGCTCAGCGTCCCCAGCGCGCCCACGACGGTCGGGTCGAGACCATGCTCGGCGGCTGAGGTCGGCGCGGGCATGGCGCCCAGCACCGACATCGCCCGACGCTCGGCGATCGCACGCCTGGCGGCGTCGACCGAACGGGACGTCATGGCCCGGCGCACGTAGGCCTCGGCCTCAGCGAGGCTCGCGAACCTCGCGCGTCCCGAGAACGTCGAGACGAGGGCGTCCTGGACGAGGTCCTCGGCCGCGACCCGCGAGCCGGTCAGCAGCACCCCGCGCGCGACGAGCCCCGGGTAGCGCTCCGTCACCAGCTGCTCGAGCAGCGGCTCCCACCGTGACACCGGACCCCCCTTGTCGTCCCGCCCACAGAACGTACGGCCCTCGGATTCGGTTGGGGTCGACTTCCGCCCCGGGCGACAGGGTGAGAAGAGGCCACGACGTCGGGCGACAAACCTCCCATTCCGGTCACGCGGGCATCCGTCTGCGGCAAGACTGGGGCGATGCCCGTCGAACCGTTTCGACCGCACTGTGCCGTGGCAAACCTGTGACCGCCGTCGTCATCTCGCCCGCTGCCGCGAGCGCCGCGACACCACGGCTGGAGTGGGTGGACGCCGTCCGGGGCTTCAGCGTCGCCGCCGTCGTCCTCTTCCACGTCGTGCTGTGGGACTACGGGCCCGTCGCACAGTCGGTGCACCCGGCCGGACGGGCCGTCTGGGGCGTCGTCAACACCATGCTGGGCAGCGTGCGCATGCCCGTGCTGCTGACGGTGTCGGGCCTGGTGGTCGCCCACCGGATCCGACAGGAGTCCGTGGTGCCCGGGGTGCTGCGGCGATCCCTGCGCAACTACTACCTCTACGTCGTCTGGCTCCTGGTGTACGCCGTCTTCTACGCGGCGTTCGAGGCGCAGTACCTGCGCCATCGCGTCGGCGGGCCGCTCGACGTCGTGCGGCAGCTGCTGGTCCCGGGCACGACCCTCTGGTACCTGCTGGCCATCGCCGTCTACATCCTCGTGCTCGGGGTGCTCCGCCACGTGCGCCCGTGGGTCGTGCTGACGGCGCTGACCCTGCTCTCGACGGCGGTCCACGCCTCCGACTTCCCCGGGCAGCTCTGGTACAAGGTGCCCGAGCTCTTCGTGTTCTTCGCCGTCGGCGTCTACGGCTCGGACCTGGTGCGCCGTCTCGCCGAGCAGGCGACGCTCGCCCGCCTGGGGATGGCCTTCCTGGCTGCGGGCGGGGTGACCGTTCTCGGCTCCCTGGCGCCCGATCGGATCACGGACGCCATGCTCTTCCTCCCGCGCGGGGTCGCGTTCGTCGCGCTCTGCGTGGTGGCGGTGACGATCGCGGTGCGCTGGGCGCCCGTCCGTCGACTGGGTCTGGCGCTCGGACGCGAGACGCTTCCCGTCTACGTGCTGCACCCCCTGTGGATAGCTCTGACCACGATGGCCGTCGCCACCTGGGCCGGTGACCCGGTCGTCGCCTTCCGCGGGACGGTCGTCGGCGCGCTCCTGTGGCCCGGCCTGCTGACGATCGCGATCATCGTGCTGAGCCTGCCGGCCAGGCGGTTCGCCGACCGGGTCCACCTGTCCGCCCTGTTCGCCATGCCGCCCTCCTGGTCACGACGCCTCGACGCCCTCGCCCGGAGCCGGCCCGCAGAGGCGCCCGCCGGTCGCCCCAGCCCTGCCTAGCGCACGGCCGACCCCGCCGCTCGCGTAGCCTGCAGCGGTGAGCGTGCTCGGGGACCTGCGGCTGGTCGCCGTCCACGCCGGCTTCCGCAAGCTCTTCACCGTGCGCATCGTGTCCCAGACCGGTGACGGCATGTTCGAGGTCGGCCTGGCGACCCTCTTCTTCTTCGCGCCCGAGCGCCTGACCACGGCGCCGGACGTGGCCACCGCCTTCGCCGTCCTCCTGCTTCCCTTCACGGTCGTCGGGCCGTGGGCAGGGGTGCTGCTCGACCGCTGGCGACGCCGCCAGGTGCTCGTCATCGGCAACGCCGTGCGGGTGCTGCTGACCCTGACGCTGGCCGGCCTGCTCATCACCGTGGGCGTGGGGCCGGCGGTCTACGCGCTGACGCTGATCACCCTCTCGATCAACAGGTTCCTGCTGTCCGCGCTCTCGGCCGGCCTGCCGCGGGTGGTCCCGCGCGAGCAGCTGCTCATGGCGAACGCGATCACCCCGACCCTCGGGGCCGCGGCCTCCGCCGTCGGCGCGGGCATGGGCTTCTTCGGCGGCCTGGTCGCACCCGCCGGGCCCGAGCACGACGCGGTGGTGCTCGGCGGCGCCGCACTCCTGTTCGCGATCGCGTCGGTCCTCGGCCTGCGCCTGCACCGCGACGAGCTCGGCCCCACGGCACGGGACGACGCCGGCGCGCTGTGGGAGAAGATCCGCGGGGTCAGCCGGGGCCTCGCCGAAGGTGCCCGCTATTTGATCGACAGGCGCACGCCCGCCCTCGGCCTCGGGGTCATGGCGGTCCACCGCTTCCTCTACGGCGTGACGTTCATCGCCAGCATCCTCATCTCACGCAACCTGCTCTCCGACCCCAGGGACGCCGGGGAGGGCCTGGCGACGTTCGGTCTCGTGCTGGGCGCCACGGCCGTCGGCTTCACGCTGGCCGTGATCCTGACGCCGATCGCGCACGAGCGGATGACGCCCGCCGCCTGGGTGGTCGCCTGCATGACGCTCGCGGCAGGGAGCCAGGTCCTGCTCGCGGTCACCCCGGACCGCACGATCCTGCTCGTCGGCGCGGTGCTGCTGGGACTGGCCGCGCAGGGCGCCAAGATCGCCGTCGACACCATCGTCCAGAGCGACACGCACGACGACTACCGCGGGCGCGCGTTCGCCCTCTACGACGTCCTCTACAACGCGGCGTTCGTCGGAGCCGCCGCCCTGGCCGCGGCCGTGCTCCCCGACGAAGGGTGGTCGCGCGGCGTGTTCCTCACGCTCGGCCTGCTCTACGTGCTGGCTGCGGCGGCCTTCCGCGCCGGGGTGGGCCGCGCGGCGGTGCGGGCAGCGGCCCTGTCGACGACGGGGTCGCGCGAGGCGGTCTAGGCCCCGGCCCCGGAGCCGGCTCGGGCTCCGCCGGCGTCCGTCACGACCTCCCAGTCCGCGACCGGCCCCGGCACGACGACGAACAGCGGGTTGACCGACGGGATCGAGACCTCCGCCCACCGCTGGGCGACCTCGGGGCTGCGCGCAGCGAGCTTGGTGCTCAGGTGCTGCCACTCGTGCGCGACCTGGCCGTCGGCGACGTCGAGCCGGAGCGCGAGGTCGGGCGGCCCGAGGATCTTCGAGCGGTCGAACGTGTAGCCGCGTGCCTCGGCCTCGTCGACGAGGGTGTGCAGGTACGTCACGATCGGCGTCCCGGGGTAGGACGGCGCACCCAGCGGCTCGAGGTCGCTCACCCGGAACCGTCGCAGCTGGGGGTGGTTGCGGTAGCCGCGCGTCGTCCCGGTCAGCACCTTCTGGGCGAGCAGGCCCTCCCGCCAGGCCGCCGTCAGACCCTGCCGGTCGAGGTAGCGGGGATGGACGCTCCACAGCCTCACGGTCGGTCCCGGTCCCCGGCGGTCACGCCCGCGACCCCCACCACTCGCGCAACGCCGCAACGACGACGTCGTGCTCGAGCGGGCCCTGCTCCATGCGCAGCTCGAGCAGGAAGCGGTAGGCCTCGCCGACCTCCCGGCCGGGCGGGATGTCGAGGATCTCCATGATCTGCGTACCGTCGAGGTCCGGCCGGATTGCCGCCAGCGACTCCTTGGCCCGCACCTCGGCGATCCGTCGCTCGAGGTCGTCATAGGCGAACGACAGCCGCTCGGCCTTGCGCCGGTTGCGGGTCGTGCAGTCCGACCGGGTCAGCCGGTGCAGACGCTCGAGCAGCGGACCGGCGTCGGTGACGTAGCGGCGCACGGCGGAGTCGGTCCAGACCCCGTCGCCGTAGCCGTGGAAACGCAGGTGGAGCTCGATGAGGGTTGCCACCGCCTGCACCGTCTCCTTGTCGAAGCGCAGCGCCTTGAGCCGCCGGGCCGCCATCTTGGCGCCGACGACCTCGTGGTGGTGGAAGCTGACGCCGCCGCCTGCCTCGAACCGGCGGGTGGCCGGCTTGCCGATGTCGTGCAGCAGCGCGGCCAGTCGCAGGACGAGGTCAGGGCCGGGCACCGGACCTGTCGGCCGGTCGTGGGTGCCCGTCTCGAGGTCGATGGCCTGGTCCAGCACGGTCAACGAGTGCTCGTAGACGTCCTTGTGCCGGTGGTGCTCGTCGATCTCCAGGCGCAGGGCGGGCAGCTCGGGCAGGACGTGGTCGGCCAGACCTGTGTCGACGAGGACCGCCAGGCCGGGCCGGGGGTTCGGCGCGGTCAGCAGCTTGACCAGCTCGTCGCGCACCCGCTCGGCGGAGACGATGGCGATGCGGTCCGACATCCTCCCGATCGCGACGCGCACGTCGTCGTCGAGCGCGAAGCCCAGCTGTGCGGCGAACCGGGCTGCGCGCATCATCCGCAGCGGGTCGTCGTCGAACGACTGCTCGGCCGTGACGGGCGTGCGCAGGCGCTGGGCCGCGAGGTCCCGCAGCCCGTCGAACGGGTCGACGAAGGTCAGCGACGGCAGCCGCACGGCCATCGCGTTGACGGTGAAGTCGCGGCGCGACAAGTCACCCTCGAGGGTGTCGCCGAAAGCCACGACCGGCTTGCGCGACTCGGGCTCGTACACGTCGTCGCGATAGGTGGTGATCTCGACGACGACGTCTGCAGCCGCGCCACCGGGGCGGGCGAAGCGGCGCGCGCCGATGGTGCCGAAGGCCTTGCCGATGTCCCAGTGCGCGTCGCCCCAGCGGGCGAGCAGCTCCTCGGTCTGGTCGGGGAGGGCCGACGTCGCGAAGTCGAGGTCCGCGCTGACCCGGCCGAGGAACGCGTCCCGGACCGGACCTCCGACCAGTGCGAGCTCGTGCCCGGCCGCGGCGAACAGCTCCCCGAGCTCGATGGCCGCGGGCGCGAGGCCGGTGAGGGCCGTCAGCGCGCGGCGCTGGAGCGCGGCGAGGGAGGCGCCGGCGGAGTCGTCGCGGGTGGGTGAGGTGGACACGGGACACCAGGGTGCCAGACCGCCGGGCCGGAGGCTGGCCCCGATCTCCGAGCCATGGTCGTTACAGTGGCCGCATGTCCAGCGCCGTGCCAGACCCTCGGCCGGGCCATGTGCCGTCGCCGCCCGGTGGCCACGCGCTGCGTATCGACGTGCGCCTGACGACGCGGATGCCGCCGCGAGCCCTCCCGGTCGTCGAGGAGACCTCCGCCGGCGGACTGGTCATCGACGGTGCTGCTGCCGGCCCGCGCGCGGCAGTGATCGCGCGCCGCAACCGCGCCGGGCGGCTCGAGTGGTGCCTGCCGAAGGGCCACCTGGAGGGTCACGAGACCCCCGAGGAGGCGGCGGTCCGGGAGATCGCCGAGGAGACCGGCATCCAGGGGGAGATCGTCCGCCAGCTCGGCACCATCGACTACTGGTTCACCGGCGACGACCGCCGCGTGCACAAGGTCGTCCACCACTTCCTCCTCCAGGCGACGGGCGGGTTCCTCACCGTCGCCGGGGATCCCGACGGCGAGGCCGAGGACGTCGCATGGGTCGCGGTGAGTGAGCTGTCCGACCTTCTCGCCTACCCCAACGAGCGCCGTCTCGCCGCCGCAGCCTGCGCGGTGCTCACCGGCGACGCATGACCTCCTGCGCCCGCGGCGCACCGGCCGTGCTCGTCCCGCCACGCCCAGCCCGCCGTCGTCCGCTGCGTGCTGTGGCGAGCGCCCTGATCGTCGGAGCGACCCTCCTCGGTCCGTGGCTCGCCGGTCCCGCTGCCGCAGGCGCCAGCCCTGCCGTCACCGCCGACGGGCTGCCTCCCGTCCGGGTCGCCGTGACCTCCGTCTCCCCGCGGGTCGTGCAGCCCGGCCAGGACCTGACCCTCACGGCGACCCTCACCAACACGGGGACGGGGACGCTGGGCGACCCGCACGTCCTGGTCCACCTGGACCGGCGCGGGTTCGTCACGCGCACGGCGCTCGACCGCTGGCGGCAGGCAGACCCGATGGCCGACGCCGGTCCCGCCGTGCTCGAGGTCGGGGTACCGGGTCCTCTCGGACCGGGCGCCTCCGCCACGGTGGTCGCGACGGTGCCCGCGTCCTCCCTCGGCCTGCGGTCCACCGCCACGTCCTGGGGTGCGCGCGGCCTCGCCCTCGAGGTCGTCGACCACGCCGACCCGGCGCGGCGTCGCCAGGGCATCGCCCGCACCTTCGCCCTGTGGTTCCCCCAGCAGGAGGTCGCCGCGACGGAGGTGACGGTGGTCGTGCCCGTCGTCGGGCCGGCGGTGGACCCCGGGTCCGATGCGTGGGCGGGTGACCTCGAGGCGCTGACCGCCCCCGGTGGCCGGCTCGCCGAGGTGCTCCGCGGCACGGCCGACCACCGCGAGGTGACGTGGGTGCTCGACCCCTGGCTCGTCGACGCGACGACCGGTGCCACGTCCAGCGGCGGCACCGGGACGGGCCCGACACCCAGCCCCAGCGGATCCGCGACGCCGCCCACCGGCACCGCGAGCCCCAGCCCGACCGCGTCCCCAACGCCGGCCAGCGAGGCACCGACAGCAGCACCCACCGTCGCACCCCCCGTCACAGCAGCGCCGACGGTGGCTGCCGGTCCGGACGCAACGGCCTGGGCGGCAGCCCTCCTGCGCGCGACGACAGGACGGGACGTGCGCCTGCTGCCCTACGGCGACCCGGACGTCGTCGCGCTCGCCCACGCCGGCGCGCGGGACATCCTCGACCGGGCGACCAGCCGCGCCAAGGCCGTCGCGGACGCCTCCGGCCTGCCCCACGACTCGACCTCGACCATCGCCTGGCCCGGCGTCGACCTGCCGGACCTCACGACCGCGGCGTTCCTCGGCCGGGACGGCACCCGCACCCTCATCGTCGGCCCCGGGACCCTCGCCCCGCCGGAGGGGCTCACCTACACCCCGACGGGCAAGACGACCCTGTCCACCGCAGCCGGTGACGTCACCGCGCTCATCCCCGACGACAGGCTGTCCACAGCCCTCAGGACGGGCCTGGTCGAGACCTCGGGCACGGACGACGAGCGTGCCGCGGCGAAGGAGTCCGAGGCGGCGTGGCACGCCCTGGCGACCGCCCAGCTGACCGGCGCGACCGCCGGCCAGGACCTGCTCGCCGAGCTCGCCGTGATCACCCGCGAACGCCCCAGCGACACCCGTCGCCTCCTGCTGACGGTCCCGCGGGACTGGCAGCCGGACGGCGACGTGCTCGACGCCCAGCTCACCGCACTCTCGTCGGCGCCCTGGGTCCGGCCCGAGTCCGTCTCGACGCTGATCGGGGCTCCCGACCCGGACGTGAAGCGCGGCACGCTCCCCGCACGGGCCGCACTGCCCGCCGAGGTCTCCTCGAGCACGCTCGACGCGCTGCTGGCGACCGTCACCGAGCGTGCGGCGCTCGCGACGATGGTCCCCGACCCGGCCCTGCTCACCGGCGACCTCGACCGGGAGCTGCTGGCCCCGCTGTCCGTGGCCTGGCGCGCCGAGCCCGAGGCGCGCGACGCCGTGATCGAGCAGGCAGGCGTCCGGACACAGGCCCTGAAGGATGCCGTGGCGGTCGACCCCGGGACCGTGCTGACCCTGGTCTCCACCACCGGCGGGCTGCCTGTGCGGCTGCGCAACAGCCTCGCCCAACCGGTGACGGTCTCCGTGACGCTCCAGACGGGCAACGGTCGGCTGCGTGCCGATGCCCCGGTCAAGGTCACCGTCCCGGCGCACGGCGAGCAGACGGCCCTGATCCCGGTCCATGCCATCCAGAGCGCGGACCTGCAGGTCGGCGTCGAGCTCCGCACGCCCGACGGCACACTGGTCGATGCCGACACGGCTCTCCCGGTGCGGGTGCGGGCCGAGTGGGAGGGCATCGGGACGGCGGTGGTCGCCGGTGTGCTCGCGGTCGGCCTGGTCATCGGCCTGATCCGGACCATCCGCCGCGGACGCACCAGCCGGCGGGCAGCGCCCGTCGTCGCCGGCCCGGACGCGCTGTCGCCGGAGGAGAAGGAGGCGGCCGACGAGGAGGCCCTCGGCGGCGCCGGGTCCGACGAACGCGCCGGGTCCGACGACCACGCGGTGAGCCCGTGAGCGCCCCGGCCGCATCGTTGGGCACTCCGGGTGGAGCCGGCGGGGTGATGCGCAGCAGCGCCGTCATGGCTGCGGGCACTGCGGTGTCCCGGGTGCTCGGTGTGGTGCGGATCAGCGTCCTCATCATCGCGATCGGCCAGAACGCGGGACCGGCCGACTCCTTCGCGTCGGCCAACACGCTGCCCAACATGCTCTACATGCTCATCGCGGGCGGGGTGCTCAACGCGGTGCTCGTCCCGCAGGTGGTGCGGGCCTACCGCCGGCCGGACGGGCAGGCCTTCGTCGACCGCCTGCTCTCGCTCGGCTTCGCCCTCATCGGCGGCCTGACCGTGCTGCTGACCGTCGCGGCCCCGCTCATCGTAAAGATGTCGGTCGGCGGTGGCGACGCCCGTTACGTCGCCCTGGCCACGACCTTCGCGTTCTGGTGCCTGCCGCAGATCTTCTTCTACGGCACGTACTCGCTCCTCGGCCAGGTGCTCAACGCCCGCGGCAGCTTCGGGCCGTACATGTGGGCGCCCGTGGTCAACAACGTCGTGGCGATCGCCGGGATGGGCGTCTTCATCGCCGTCAACGGCGCCTTCCGGCACGATGGGCCGTCGAGCCAGTTCTCCTGGTGGGACGGGTCGCGGGTCATGCTCCTGGCCGGCTCGGCGACCCTCGGCGTCGTCGCCCAGGCGGCCGTGCTCCTCATCCCGCTGTACCGGTCGGGCTTCCGCTTCCACCCCCGGCGTGACTGGCGCGGTGCGGGGCTGGGCACCGCCGGGCGGGTCGCCGGGTGGACCTTCGCGGCCCTCGCTGCCGGCCAGGTGGGCGCGTTCGTGGTCATGAAGGTCACCTCCGGCGCCTCGCAGTCCAGCGGGTACGCCGCGGCGGGCTACAACGCGTACTCCATCTCGTTCATCGTGTTCATGCTTCCGCACTCGCTGGTCACGGTGTCCCTGCTCACAGCCATGTTCACCCGCCTCTCCGATCACGCCGCACGCAACGACGCTGCAGCGGTGCGCTCCGACTTCTCCTACGGCCTGCGCGCCATCGGCGTCTTCACCGTCTTCGCCACGGTCGTCATCGCCGTGCTCGCGCTGCCCATCGCACGCGTCATCTCGGCGGGCAGCCGGCCAGAGGTGGTGGCGTCGCTCGCGCCGGTGATCGTCGCGCTCATGGTGGGCCTCGTGGCGCTCGGCGTGTGGTCCATGTGCCAGCGGGTCTCCTACGCGTACGAGGACGCACGCAGCCTGTTCTGGGTCCAGGTCGCGATGGCGGGCGTGGTCGTCGTCGGCACGTTCCTCTCCGCTGTCGTCCTGCCGCCTGAGCACCGGACAGCCGGCGCCGGCGCCTCCATCTCGTTGTCCTACGTCCTCGGTGCGGTCTGGGGCGGGTTCCAGGTGCGCGCCCGCCTGGGCGGCGGTGTCGGACGCATCCTGCAGGTCCATGTGCGGGCCGCTGCGGCGGCTCTCGGGGCGGTCGCCGTCGGCTGGCCGACGAGCCGGCTCTTCGGCAACCTGGCCCGCGTCGGCACCGTGACGGCGCTCCTGGTGTGCGTCGTCGTCGGGCTGCTCATGCTCGGCGTCTACCTCGGCCTGCTGCGCCTGATGCACGTCACAGAGGTGTCCGACCTGCTCAGCCCCCTGGTCGCCCGGCTGAGCCGTAGCATGGGCAGGCGCAACACTGACGGCGGCTCGCCTCAGGACGCTCGCAACGGGACGCTCGCTCGGCGCGGAGGTGATCTTCTGGACGCGGTCGGACGCGGCACGCTCCTGGCCGGTCGGTACCGGCTCGAGGACCCTCGGCCGAGCGACCTCCCAGGCGTCACAGCCTGGGCTGCGCGGGACCAGATCCTCGACCGTCCGGTCCGCGCGCTCATCCTGTCGGGCGACCGGGTGAACCAGGCGCAGGACGCAGCACGACGCGCCGCCCTGGTCAGCGACCCACGACTGCTCCGCGTGCTCGACGTCGGCACCCATGAGGGCGTCCCGTACACGGTCACCGAACCGCTGAGCGGTCATGACCTTGCCGAGCTCACCGCGAACGGCCCCCTCAGCCCCGACCTCGCCCGCGCCGTCATCGGCGAGGCAGCGGTGGCCCTCGAGGTCGCCCGCCGCCGCGGGGTGCACCACCTGGCGCTGCGTCCCTCGACGGTCCGGGTCACACCCGACGGCCGCGTGGTCGTCTCCGGCCTGGCGATGGACGGTGAGCTCGCCGGACAGGGCCTGGGTGACGCCCGCTCGACGACCCGCGCCGACACCGTCGGGCTGGTCGCGCTGCTCTACCTGTGCCTGACGGGTCACTGGCCCGCCCCGGCCGGCGCGCAGCAGGGCGGCACGTCCGCTGCACCGGTCCTCGACGGGGTCGTGGTGCCGCCCGCCGAGCTGCGGCCCGGCGTGCCGAACGACCTCGACACCCTGTGCGCCGTGACCCTCGGCCCCCACGACGACGGCCCGCACAGCCCCGCTGAGCTGGTCCGCGAGCTGGAGCCGTGGGGCGAGATCGACGCCGCGGCCGTGGCCGCCCTGGTCAGGCCTGCGACCGGTGGAGCTGCTGCTGCGGGCATGTCTGCTGGGGCCGGGTCTACCGCCGGTGGCCGTCCTGCTACGGGCTGGCCCGCTGCGAGCCCCTCGGGCGCCGGATCGGCTGCCGCCGGGCCTGTGCCCGCCACCCCCTCGGTCGCGCAGGCAGCGCCGGCGGGCGCCTCGGTACGGCCTGGCCAGCCGAGCCAGCCCTTCCAGCCCTCGGAGCCGCCGCGGCCGGCCGTGCAGCGCCAGTCGGTGCTCGGCAACGCCGGCTCGACGGCAGGCTCACCCCCGGGCACGCCGCCCCCTGCCATCCGGCCGGCCTTCGTCCGCAGCGACCCCCGCACAGGTCAGGTCCCGCCGACCCCGTTCGGCACCCCGCCGGCCGGCGCCACACCGACCGGCACCGCACCCTTCGGCACCCCGTCCGTCGCGCAGACCCCTGTCGCTGCCGCTTCGGACAGGTCCGCCGGAGGCGTCACGTCGCGCGTCCCGGACGCCCGCGGCGGGTCGTCGTGGGGCCCCGACGCCCAGCACCCGGTCCGTCCGCCCGTGATCCCGCCAGCCGGCAACCCACCACCTGTCGGCGCATCCACCCGGGACACCGGACCGGCTCCGGTGCTCCACGCCACCTCCCGTGCGCCCGCCGGACCCGTCCGCCGGGCGCCGGACAGCTTCGACACGCTCATCGGCGGGTCCGAGGACACGCTGACCACGCGCCGGTTCGACCCCACCAAGATCGTGCTGGCCCTGGTGGCGATCGCGCTGATCATCGGCCTCTTCGTCGCCTGGAAGGCTCTCTGGGCCCCCATCGGCTCCTCGTTGAGCGGCACGCCGGACGCCTCCGCCAGCACCGCTGCGACCCAACCGGGTGACACGTCGAGCGCGACGACGGCGCCGTCCGCGCCGCCCGC
>DASXVR010000007.1:0-24199 GCA_036504175.1 Actinotalea sp.
CATCTCCTCAGAGCTACCCGAGCTGCTCGGGATCTGCGACCGGATCTACACCCTCGCCTTCGGGCGCATCACCGGCCAGGTGAACGTGGGCGAAGCCTCCCAGGAGCGCCTGATGGAGCTCATGACACAGGAAAAGGAACAGGTGCAATGACTGGCATCGCAAACCTCCGGGAGCTCATGACCCGGAACATGCGCCAGAGCGGTATCTACATCGCCTTCGTCGCCATCGTCGCGCTGTTCGCGATCATGACGCACGGCGTGTCGCTCAGCTCGGGCAACATCAGCAACATCGTCCTGCAGTACTCGTACATCCTGATCCTGGCGATCGGCATGGTCATCGTGATCATCGCCGGCCACATCGACCTCTCGGTCGGATCCGTGGTGGCACTCACGGGTGCTGTGTCGGCCATCCTGGTGATCCGCGACGGCCGGCCTTGGTGGATCGGCGTCCTCGCCGCCATCCTCGTCGGCGCCGCCATCGGTGCGTGGCAGGGCTTCTGGGTCGCCTTCGTCGGCATCCCGGCCTTCATCGTGACTCTCGCAGGCATGCTCCTGTTCCGCGGCCTGACGCTGCGGACCCTGAGCAACATCTCCCTCTCACCGTTCCCCCCGGAGTACCAGAAGATCGCCAGCGGGTTCATCAACGGCGTCCTCGGCGGCAACGGTGTGGACGTCTTCACGCTGCTCGTCTTCGCGCTGGCGGTCGTCGGCTTCGCCGTCAGCTCGTGGCGCAGCCGCCAGGCCCGCGTCCAGTACCAGCAGGTCGTCGAGGCGATGCCGCTCTTCATCCTGAAGATCGTGGTCGTCGGCGCCGTCGTCATGGCCTTCGCCTACAAGCTGGCCTCGAGCCGTGGCCTGCCGATCGTGCTGATCATCCTCGCGGCACTCATCCTGATCTACGGCCTGGTGACCAACCGGACGGTGTTCGGGCGGCACGTCTACGCGATCGGCGGGAACCTCTCCGCCGCTCAGCTCTCCGGCGTCAAGGTCCGGTGGGTCAACTTCTTCATCTTCGTCAACATCGGCTTCCTGACCGGTATCGCGGGCGCGGTGTACTCGTCGCGCTCCAACGGTGCGCAGCCGGGCGCCGGCAACATGTTCGAGCTCGACGCCATCGCCGCCTGCTTCATCGGTGGTGCAGCCGTCACCGGTGGTGTCGGCAAGGTCACCGGCGCCATGGTCGGTGGTCTGATCATGGCCGTCATGAGCAACGGCATGCAGCTTCTCGGCTGGGACCAGTCGGTGCAGCCCGTCGTCAAGGGCATCGTGCTGCTCCTCGCGGTCGCGTTCGACGTCTACAACAAGCGTCGCGCGAGCTCCGCTCGCTGATCTGATCAGCTCCACGCAGGGCCCGGTCTGCCTCGGCAGGCCGGGCCCTGCTGCATCTGCCGGGCGTCCCGCCGCGCTCTCCTCCTCCGACCTGTGCTCGTGATCCGCAGACGCGAGGGGCGGGGCCGCGGTTACGGTGGAGCATGGTTGGTACCCGCGTCGTCTGGTCGCCGTCGATGCTGGCCTACGACTTCGGGGCGTCCCACCCGCTGTCCCCGCTGCGCCTGGACCTGACCTTCCGGCTGGCCCGTGAGCTCGGCGTGCTCGACGCACCCGGGGTGGAGCTCGTCGGGGCGGAGCCGGCCGACGACGCCCTGCTGGCCACCGCGCACGACGCCGCGTACGTCGCAGCCGTGCGCCACGCCTCCACGACGCTCGAGCCCGACCTCGACCACGGCCTGGGGACCGAGGACGACCCCGTCTTCGCCGGCATGCACGAGGCGGCCGCGCGGGTCGTCCGGGGGAGCGCGGAGGCCGCCGCCGCCGTCTGGTCGGGAGAGGTCGAGCATGCGGTGAACCTGACGGGCGGCATGCACCACGCCATGCGCGCCCACGCCTCCGGGTTCTGCGTCTACAACGACGCCGTGGTGGCCATCGAGCAGCTGCTGCGTGACGGCGCCGAGCGGGTGGCCTACGTCGACCTCGACGCCCACCACGGCGACGGTGTCGAGCACGCCTTCTGGGACGACCCCCGGGTGCTGACCATCTCGGTCCACGAGAGCGGGCGCACCCTCTTCCCGGGGACCGGGCACCCGGCCGACGTGGGCGGGCCGCGAGCCCGGGGGACGGTCGTCAACATGGCGCTGCCCGCCGGGACCGCCGACAGGGGCTGGCTGCGGGCCGTCGCCTCGACGGTGCTGCCGCTGGTGCGCGCGTTCGCACCCCAGGCGGTCGTGAGCCAGCACGGCTGCGACGCCCACGGGATGGACCCGCTGACGAACCTCTCTGTGTCGGTCGACGCCCAGCGCGAGGCGATGGTCCTGGTGCACGACCTGGCTCACGAGGTCGCGGACGGGCGGTGGCTCGCCCTCGGCGGGGGCGGTTACGCGGTGGTCCAGGTCGTCCCGAGGGTGTGGACGCACCTGCTGGCCGTCGCCGCGCACGTGCCGCTCGACCCCCTGACGCCCGTCCCGGCGGCGTGGTTCGACTACGTCGAGGAGCTGGTCGGCTTCGCCCCGCCGCCCGCCATGGGAGACGGTGGCGACGGTGCGCCACCGCGGCCCTGGAGTGAGGGCTACGACCCTGCGGACGACGTCGACCGGGTGATCCTCGCGGTGCGTCAGGCCGTGTTCCCGTGGCACGACCTGGATCCGCTCTACAGCTGACCCGCCGCCGCGAAGTTCACTCGTGCACCGTCTTTCACACGCGTCCCACCAACCCCTAGGGTTGGCTCGCGCGGCACACGTCCGCGCATGATCACGAAGCCCGTCACCCCCAGGACGCGGGCTCCGCAGTGCCGAGAACGGGGCAGCATGTCCAGTGGTCCGGAGCGACCGCGCCTTCGCTACCTGACAGTTGCCGAGGTCGCCGACACGATGCGCGTGTCGAAGATGACCGTGTACCGGCTGGTCCACAGCGGGGAGCTGCCGGCCGTCCGCGTCGGCCGTTCCTTCCGCGTCCCGCAGGACGCCCTCGAGGCCTATCTCGCCGCCTCGTCGGTCGAGGGCGACCGCCTCACCTCCTGACCTGGGACGCTCCCGGAGCCCCCGCACCAGGCGCTGCGGCACGCAGGTCAGTAACCGGGTAGAGTGGCCCGCGGACTTCCCGAGCACGCCTGGCGGCGCGCACCGTCTGTAAGGTCGGCACCTCTGACCGGCCGTACGTCTGTCCCGGCATGCGTGCCGACCCGATCACATTGCGAGGACCCGTGGGCTCCGTCATCAAGAAGCGCCGCAAGCGCATGGCCAAGAAGAAGCACCGCAAGCTGCTGCGGAAGACGCGTCACCAGCGTCGTAACAAGAAGTAGCGCGCTCGCTGCCGACGGCAGCGGCGAACGACTCCGGGCCCGGTGCACCAAGCGCCGGGCCCGCGGTGTGTCCGACGGCGGTCCCCGGTCCCGCCGCCGTCTGGCAGAGTGTGACCCCACCGGGGAACGACCCCGCAGGTCAGGCACCTGTCGGCCGGGCCGGGAGAGGAGCTGACGATGGCGGCGGCCACGATGCACGACGTCGCCAAGCTCGCCGGTGTCTCCATCAAGACCGTCTCGAACGTCGTCAACGGCTACCCGCACATCCGTGAGGCCACGCGGTCGAAGGTGCTGGCGGCCATCGAGCAGCTGGACTACCAGCTGAACGTCGCGGCCCGGAACCTGCGGATCGGGCGCACCGGCATCATCGCCCTGGCCATCCCCGAGCTCGCGCTGCCCTACTTCGCCGAGCTCGCGGACTCGATCATCGACGCCGCCGACGCCCAGGGGCTCACGGTGCTCATCGAGCAGACCGGCGCCAGCCGCGAGCGCGAGATCGAGGTGCTCTCCGGGGCGCGGCGGCACCTGACCGACGGTCTGATCTTCAGCCCTCTCGCGCTCGGCTCCGGCGACGAGGCGCTGCTCGACGTCGACTTCCCGATGGTGCTGCTGGGTGAGCGCATCTTCCACGAGTCCGTCGACCACGTGACGATGCACAACGTCAAGGCGGCGCGGGCGGCGACCGACTACCTCATCGGGCTCGGGCACCGTCGGATCGCCGTGATCGGCGTGCACCCTGGCGAGGTGGTCGGATCTGCCGGCCTGCGGCTCACGGGCTACCTGCAGGCGCTCGAGGCGGCAGGCATCACCCCGGAGGACGAGCTGCTCGGCGAGGCGGGGCTCTGGCACCGCGCCACCGGGGCCCAGGCGATGGCAGCGATGCTCGACGCCGGCGTCCGGCCTGACGCGGTGTTCGCGCTCAACGACGCGATGGCCCTCGGCGTGCTGCACGAGCTCCAGGTCCGGGGGATCCGCATCCCCGAGGACGTCGCCGTCATCGGCTTCGACGCCGTCGACGAGGGGCAGTACTCCAACCCGTCGCTGACGACCGTCGATCCCGGACGTCAGCAGATCGCCACGACAGCCGTGCACATGCTGGCCGAGCGGGTGTCCGGCCGCGGTGGTCCCCGGCCCGCGCAGCGCGTCTACGCCGACTTCCGGATCCTGGTCCGCGGCTCCACCGAGGTCACGCAGGGGGCCCGGCGCGCCTGAGGCTCGCCCGCTCGGGCCCGAACGGGACGTGACCATTCCGTTACCTGTCAGACCTTGACGTGCAGGCCGCGCCAGTACATCGTTGTAATGTACAACGATGTAAACGGGCGGAGACGATGAACCTCGCCCTGAGGTGTCAGCAGCGCGGCGTTCCCGCCAGGGACCCGGCAACCACCATGATGTGGCGGACCGGTGGGGCGTACTGCGCGCCTGGAGCTGTCGTGCAGTGCCCCGCGGGCGTGGTGCCCGTGGACCGGATCAAGGAGGATTCGTATGCGACGCATTCGTAGCTCGGCACGGCGCCGCTGGGTGGCCGCGGCCATCGGCGTCACCGTGGCCCTCGGCCTCACGGCCTGCTCGGGCGGCACGGGCGGGGGCACCGACGCCACCGCTGACGGCGGCTCGACGTCGGGCACGGGCGGGGGCGGGGACGATGCGGGCTGCACGAACAAGATCGTCAAGCCGGACGCCAAGCAGGTCACCGTCTGGGCCTGGTACCCGGCGTTCGAGGAGGTCGTCGACCTCTTCAACAAGACCCACGACGACGTCCAGGTCTGCTGGAGCAACGCCGGCCAGGGCAACGACGAGTACACCAAGTTCAGCACCACCATCGAGGCGGGCACCGGTGCGCCGGACGTCATCATGCTCGAGACCGAGGTGCTGCCGAGCTTCATCATCCGCGACGCGCTCACGGACCTGACCAAGTACGGCGCCGACGACGTCAAGAAGAACTTCAACCCGGGCGTGTGGGAGGACCACAGCAACAACGGCGGCGTCTACGCGATCCCGGTCGACGGCGGCCCGATGGGCATGCTGTACCGCAAGGACATCTTCGACAAGGCAGGCATCACCGTGCCGACCACGTGGGAGGAGTTCGCCACCGCGGCGCAGAAGCTCAAGGACTCCGGCGCCACCGCAACGATGACCGACTTCCCGACGAACGGCCGCGCGTACATCCAGGCCCTCTTCGCCCAGGCCGGCGCTGAGCCGTACGTGTTCGACGGCGACAAGCCCACGGACGTGAAGATCGACCTCAACGACGACGGGTCGAAGAAGGTCGCCAAGTACTGGTTCGACCTCATCGACAAGGGTCTGGTCACCGCTGAGGACGCGTTCGGCACCGACTACAACACCAAGCTCGTCGACGGCAGCTACGCGGTGTACATCGCCGCCGCGTGGGGCCCGGGCTACCTGTCCGGCCTCGAGGGCGCGGACCCGAACGCCCAGTGGCGCGCGGCGCCGATCCCGCAGTGGGCCGGCGAGACGCCCAAGCAGGTCAACTGGGGCGGTTCGGCCTTCGCCGTGACCAGCCAGGCCAAGGACCCGGCAGCAGCGGCGGTGGTGGCCAAGGAGATCTTCGGCACCGAGGACGCCTGGAAGATCGGCATCGAGAAGGGTGCTCTCTTCCCGCTCTGGCTGCCCATCCTGAACTCGGACTACTTCAAGAACCTCGAGTACCCGTTCTTCGGCGGCCAGAAGATCCAGCAGGACGTCTTCCTCTCCGCGGCATCGGGCTACGAGGGCTTCACGTTCAGCCCGTTCCAGAACTTCGCCTACGACAAGCTCACCGAGCAGATGTTCTCGGCCCTGCAGAAGGAGAAGTCGCCCGACCAGGCCATCGACGACCTGCAGGAGCAGGTCGTGGACTACGCCAAGAGCCAGGGCTTCACCGTCAGCTGACGCCCGGCCCGGCAGGGCCGGGGGTGCGGACCACGTGTCCGAGCGCCCCCGGCCCCGCCGGAACCCCTGAAGGAGCCCCTTATGGCACAGTCCCTCGCCGTCGAGCTGCCGGCCTCGACCGCTCGCCCGGCACGCAGGCGCCGCACCATCGAACGGGCACGCGCCCGCTTCGGCTGGTTCTTCGTCACCCCGTTCGTGATCGTCTTCGTGACGTTCCTGATCATCCCGCTCGCGTACGCCTTCTGGATGAGCCTGCACACCAAGACCCTCGCGCTCGGTGAGCGGTTCACCGGCCTCGAGAACTACGCGCAGGCGTTCACCGACCCGCAGTTCCTCTCCGGCGTCGGGTTCGTGATCAAGTTCTCGCTGGTGCTCATCCCGATCCAGATGGTCGTCTCGCTCGCGGTGGCCCTCGTGCTCGACGGCCTGTCCGACCGGCTGTCGAAGGTCGCTCGGCTGATGATCTTCGTGCCGTACGCGGTGCCGGTGGTCATCGGGGCGATGATGTGGGGCTTCCTGTACAGCCCACGCTTCGGGCCGCTGACGCAGATCTTCGGCGCCGGCGCACCGGCGATGCTCAGCCCGCACAACGTGTTCGCCGGGCTGCTGAACGTGGTGACCTGGCAGTGGGCCGGCTACTACATGATCATCATCTATGCCGCCCTGCGCGGCATCGACCCGTCGGTCTACGAGGCGGCCCGCATGGACGGCGCCAACAGCTGGCAGATCGCGCTGCGGATCAAGGTGCCGATGATCTCCTCGGCACTGGTCCTCATCCTGGTCTTCGCGCTCATCGGCACGTTGCAGTTCTTCACCGAGCCGCAGATCCTGCGATCGGTCGCCGCCGGGAGCATCAACGCGTCGTTCACACCGAACATCTACGCGTTCACGCTCGCGTTCTCCTACTCCCAGTTCAACTACGCGTCGGCGATCTCCTTCGCCCTCGGCGTGGTCGTCTTCGCGGGGTCGTACCTGTTCCTGTTCCTCACCCGCAAGAAGAGCGGACTGAGCTGATGGCCGTGAACCTCACCGACGCCCTCCCCGGCTCGACCGGCGTGCCCGACGCGGACGGGGGCTCGCCCCGACGTCCGTCCCGTGCGTCCCGGGGCCGCGGCCCGGGCGGGCGGCGGCCCGTGCTCGCGCACGTCTTCCTCATCGTCCTGATCCTGTACTTCGCGCTGCCGCTGTGGTGGCTGGTCGTCGGGAGCACCAAGAGCATCGGCGGCCTGTTCAACGGCGCCGGCGGTCCGCTCTGGTTCGACGACGAGTTCCACCTGGTCGACAACGTGCGCCAGCTGTTCACCCAGAACGGCGGCCTGTACTGGCGCTGGCTGGGGAACTCCTTCCTCTACGCCTTCTCCGGCGGGATCGGCGCCACCGCGTTCTCGATCCTGGCCGGCTACGGCTTCGCGAAGTACCGCTTCCGGGGCCGCAACCTGCTCTTCTCCGCCGTCCTCGGCTCGGTGATGGTGCCGCTCACGGCCCTGGTCATCCCGACCTTCGTGCTGCTGTCGCGGCTGCACCTGACCAACACCATCTGGGCGGTCATCCTGCCGTCGCTGCTGAGCCCGTTCGGGGTCTACCTCATGCGCGTCTACACGCAGGAGGCGGTGCCCGACGAGCTCCTCGACGCGGCACGGGTCGACGGGGCGAGCGACCTGCGCACGTTCCTGACGGTCGCGCTGCCGCTGCTGCGGCCGGCGGTCGTGACGGTCCTGCTGCTGTCCACCGTGGCCACCTGGAACAACTACTTCCTGCCGCTCGCGGTCCTGTCGGACACCAAGCTGCTCCCGGTGACCGTCGGCCTGGGGTCGTGGCAGGCGCAGTCGCAGATGGGAGCTGCGGGGACCCAGGTGTGGAACCTCGTGGTCACCGGCGCCCTCATCTCGATCATCCCGCTCATCGTGTCGTTCCTCTCCCTGCAGCGGTACTGGCAGGGCGGGCTCTCCCTCGGGAGCCTCAAGTGAGCCGGGCTCGCGCGGGCAGGGACGGTCCCTGAGCCGCCCTGCGCGTCACCCGAACCCACCGCCGTCGTGAGCAGGGCCGGCACCGTCCGCCGGCACCGGTCGTCCGTCGACCGCCTGCTGCCCGTCCACGTGCCCGTCCGCGCTGCCTCGTCGGCGCCGCCAGCCGAACCTCGAACAGGAGAACGTCATGCCCACCGCCTCGATGACCCTCGACCCTGCCTTCACCGTCTCGCCGGTCCGCCGGCGGACGTTCGGCAGCTTCGTCGAGCACCTCGGTCGATGCGTCTACACCGGCATCCACGACCCCGGTCACCCGACCGCCGACGCCGACGGCTTCCGCGGTGACGTCATCGAGCTGACCCGTGAGCTCGGCGTCAGCACCGTCCGCTACCCCGGTGGCAACTTCGTCTCGGGGTACCGCTGGGAGGACGGCATCGGACCAGTCGAGACGCGGCCCGTGCGCCTCGACCTCGCCTGGCACAGCACCGAGCCCAACACCGTGGGCATCGACGAGTTCATGCGATGGGCGGCCAAGGCCGGTGTCGAGCCGATGATCGCCGTCAACCTGGGCACGCGCGGCGTCCAGGAGGCGCTCGACCTCCTGGAGTACTGCAACGTCGAGAGCGGCACCTACTGGTCGGACCTGCGAAGGGCCAACGGGACCGAGAAGCCCTACGGCGTGCGCATGTGGTGCCTGGGCAACGAGATGGACGGCCCCTGGCAGATCGGCCACAAGACCGCTGCCGAGTACGGACGGCTCGCCGCCGAGACGGCCCGCGCGATGCGGATGATCGACCCGTCGATCGAGCTCGTCGCATGCGGCAGCTCGAGCGCCGAGATGCCGACGTTCGGCTCCTGGGAGGCCACGGTGCTGACCGAGGCGTACGACCAGGTCGACTTCGTCTCGGCGCACGCCTACTACTACGAGACGGACGGCGACCTGGCCAGCTTCCTCGGGTCGGCGATCAACATGGACGGGTTCATCCATGACGTCGTGGCCACGGCCGACGCCGTCCGCGCGGTCAAGGGCGCGGCGAAGCGGATCAACATCTCCTTCGACGAGTGGAACGTCTGGTACCTGCGGGCCGAGCCGTCCGTCCCGCCCAAGGACTCCTGGCCGGTGGCACCGGTCCTGCTGGAGGACCAGTACAGCGTCGCCGACGCGGTGGTGGTGGGGAACCTGCTGATCTCCCTGCTGCGCAACAGCGACCGGGTGCAGTCGGCGAGCCTCGCGCAGCTGGTCAACGCCATCGCACCGATGAAGACCGAGCCCGGTGGGGGCATCTGGCGCCAGACGACGTTCCACCCGTTCGCCCTGACCTCGCGGTACGCCGTCGGGCAGGTGCTGCGCATCGAGCTGTCGACGCCCACGCACGAGACGGCGAAGTTCGGCACCACCCCGCTGGTGGACGCCGTGGCCACCCACGACCCGGAGACGGGTGACATCGCCGTGTTCGCGGTGAACCGCTCGCTGACCGACGAGATCGTCACCGAGATCGACCTCTCGGCCTTCGGTGGCGCGGATGTGGTGGAGGTCCTGACCCTCGCCAACCCCGACGTGTACGCCCGCTCGAGCATCGAGGACGACACGAGCCTCGTGCCGGTGCCCAACACCGAGGTCAAGCGCGAGGGGGACGTGGTGCGGGTCGAGCTCCCGCCGGTCTCCTGGACCATGGTGCGCCTGCGCGCGGGCTCGCTGGGCAGGTGACCTCCGGGTCGCCGGCACGACCCCTCGGCCGCCCGCGGGCACGGCTCCTCCTCGTCGTGCTCGCGGCGGTCGTCGTGGCCGTCGTGGTCGGGGTGACGCTCCTGCGGCCGGGAGTGGAGCCGTCGACGGCGACGGCCCTCGACCTCTCCGGCGACCTCGCGGCGCACGACCCCGCTCTGGTCGTCGGGCACGACGGCGCCCCCTGGTACGTCTTCTCCACCGGGGTCGAGGGCGAGTCGGGCGGTGCACCGCAGATCCGCACGTCGCCCGACGGTCGTGCGTGGACCCGGGCGGGAGCCGTGTGGGACGCCGCCCACGCGCCGGCGTGGGTGGCCGACCTGGTGCCCGGGGTGCGCGCCTACTGGGCCCCGGACGTGATCGAGCACGACGGCGTCTACTACCTCTACTGGGCGGCCTCGACCTTCGGCAGCAACACCTCGGTCATCGGCCTGCACACGAACACGACGCTGGACCCGACCGACCCGGACTACGCCTGGGTCGACCGGGGACCGGTGATCGCCTCGGCGAGCGGTGACGACCTCAACGCGATCGACCCCGGGGTGGTGGTGGACGACGACGGCACCCCGTGGATGGCCTTCGGCTCCTTCTGGAGCGGCATCCGGATGGTCGAGCTGTCCTGGCCGAGCGGTCTGCGTGCGGACCCGTCGGCCGAGCCGTTGCGCCTGGCCGACCGGGGGAGCCCACCCGACGCCATCGAGGCGGCGACGGTGGTGCACCACGACGGCTGGTACTACCTCTTCGTGTCGCTCGACTCGTGCTGCCGCGGGGTCGCCAGCACCTACCGCATCGCGGTCGGGCGCTCCGCGGCCGTCACGGGGCCCTACGTCGACCGCGGCAGCACGCCGCTGCTCGAGGGCGGCGGCACGGTGCTGCTGGACAGCGACGGGTTCATGGTCGGCCCGGGCGGCGAGTCCGCGTCCGAGGGCTACCTGGCCTTCCACTACTACGACGCCAGCAAGGGCGGCGCGTTCCAGCTCGCCGTCCGGCAGCTGGGCTGGCGCGATGGGTGGCCCGTGCTGACGACGTCCTGAGCCGGGGCGGCGTGCCGGCTGTCAGGGTCGGCGCTGCGAGTGGCAGCGGCGACCCGGGTGCCGTCAGCGGCGCAGGCTCCGGCGGGCGGCGCGCAGGACCAGCCCGAGCGCCCAGGCCAGGCCCGCCCAGCTGGCGGTGTACATGCTGCGGCGCGCCGCGATGCGCCGACGGCCGCGGAACTCGCGGACCGGCCAGCCGACGTTCCGGGCGTGCCGGCGCAGGCGCGGGTCGGCGTTGATCACCACGGGGTGGCCGACCAGCGACAGGATCGGGACGTCGTTGGTGGAGTCGCCGTAGGCGTAGCACAGGGAGAGGTCCAGGCCTCGGCTCTCGGCCAGGGTCTGCACGGCACGGGCCTTGGCCTCGCCGTGCAGCATGTCGCCGACGAGGCGCCCGGTGTAGTAGCCGTCGACGTGCTCGGCGATGGTCCCGAGGGCACCCGTCACGCCCAGGCGCCGGCCGATCAGCTCACCGATCTCGATGGGGCTCGCCGTGATGATCCAGACCTCGTGCCCGGCCTCGAGGTGCCGCGTCAGCAGCTCCTGCGTCCCGGGGAAGATGCGCAGCGAGAGGACCTCGTCCCAGACCTCCTCGCCGATCGCTGCCATCTCCGCGACCGAGCGGCCGGCGACGATCGACAGCGCTCGCGAACGCACCTTGTCGATCTCGCGGAGGTCCTCGCCGAAGACGAGGTAACGGGCCTGGTGGGCGGCGAAGGTGACCAGGTCCCAGGTGCCGAAGAACTTGCGCCGGCGCAGTCCGACGGCGAGGTGAAAAGCGCTCGCGCCCCGGATGATCGTGTTGTCGAGGTCGAAGAAGGCTGCGCTGAGGGGCCGGGCGGTCGTGTCGCCGAGGGCGACAGGGTTCGGCTCAGCCACCTGTTCACTGTAGCCACTCCCCTAGGGTTGGCCTCATGAGCGGTCAGGGGGTCGCGGGCGAGCGGGTGGTGCTCTTCGTGCGTGCCGGGTGCCACCTGTGCACCGAGGCACGCGCCGTCGTCGAGGCCGTCTGCACGCAGGCGGGTGCCGCGTGGACCGAGGTCGACATCGACGAGGACCGCCGGCCCGGGGGCCTCCAGGAGCGGTACGGCGAGCTCGTCCCGGTCGTGGTGGTGGACGGGATCCAGCAGGGCTACTGGCGCCTCGACGCAGACCGCCTGCGCAGGTCGCTCGGCCCCCGACAGGCATGAGGGCCCGGCCCGTCCCGGGGTCCACCGTCGCGCGCCTGCCCATCTACCTGCGCGCCCTGGACCGCCTGGCGCTGGACGGCGTCGAGACCACGTCGTCGGGGGAGCTGGCCGCCCTGGCCGGCGTCGGCCCGGCCCAGCTGCGGCGCGACCTGTCGTTCCTGGGGTCGCACGGTGTGCGCGGTGTGGGCTACGACGTCGCGCACCTGCGTGACCACGTCCAGGCGGCGCTGGGCCTCACCGGGGACCTCGCCGTGGTCATCGTCGGCATCGGCAACCTGGGGCATGCGCTCGCGGGGTACGTGGCCGGGACCGGCAAGGGTTTCCGGGTGGCCGCGCTGGTGGACGTCGACCCGTCGGTGGTCGGCAGCGTCGTCGCCGGACTGGTCGTCGAGCACGGTGACGACCTCGAGCGGATCGTGCGGCGCGAGAGCGTGCGTCTGGCCGTCCTGGCCACGCCCGCGGACGTCGCTCAGGCCATGTGCGACAGGCTGGTGGCGAGCGGGGTGACGGGGGTGCTGACCTTCGTGCCGCTGGTGCTCAAGGTGCCGGGCGGGGTGGACGTGCGCTCCGTCGACCTCGCGACCGAGCTGCAGATCCTCGCGTTCCACGAGCGCCGCAAGGCCGGCACCGTGCGGCCGGCGGCCGGGCGGCCGGCCGTGGGGCAGGCCGGGCCGTGAGACACCGCGGGCCGGGTACCCGCTCGGGGCACCCGGCCTGCGCCGTGCTGGGGCGGGGGTCAGCCCTGGACGGCCTCGATCTCGAGGGCGATCTTGACGGTGTCGCTGACCAGCACGCCACCGGTCTCCAGCGCCGCGTTCCAGGTCAGGCCGAAGTCCTTGCGGGAGATCTCCGTCGTGGCCGAGAAGCCGACGCGCTGGGCGCCGAACGGGTCGGTGGCCGCACCGTTGAACTCGGTGACCAGCTCGACCGGGCGGGTCACGCCGTGGATCGTCAGGTCGCCGGCGATGACGTAGTCGTCACCGCGGGGGGCGATCGAGGTCGAGACGAAGGTCCAGGTGGGGTGGTTCTCGACGTCGAAGAAGTCGGCGCTCTTCAGGTGGCCGTCGCGGTTGGCGTCCTTGGTGTCCACCGACGCGGCGTCGAGCGTCGCGGTCACGCTCGTCGAGGCGAGGTCGTCGCCGACGGTGACGACACCCTCGGAGATGGCGAGGGAGCCGCGGGCCCGGGAGATGCCGGCGTGGCGCACCGTGAAGGTGGCGGCGCTGTGCGAGGTCTCGATGAGCCAGGTGCCCGTGGTGAGGCCGGCGGGAAGGGTCGTGCCCTGGGTGGTGGTGCTCATGGTGTGTCTCCTGAGGTCGTGGGCCCGGTGTCCCGGGCGGGTCGTCGTATAGTTGGTGGAGATCGCTTGGTTGAAGTCTCAACAACTACTAGTTGATAGTTGTACTACACTGGTCCCGGGAACGCAACCCCACCGGCTGCCCACGAGGCGCCGGACGTGGGAACCTTCATCCGACAAGGAGGAACGGCATGACGACGACGCACGCCGAGCACGCGCAGCCCACCGCCGCGCAGCCGGCAGACCAGCGGGACGAGCCTGTCCAGTGGCTCACCGACGCGCAGCAGCGGGCCTGGCGGGCCTACCTGCTCGGCTCGGCCCGGCTGACCGAGGCGCTCACCCGCCAGCTCGAGTACGACTCCGGCGTCTCGCTCAGCGAGTACGAGATCCTCGTGCGCCTCTCCGAGACGCCTGGGCGCACCCTGCGGATGTCCGAGCTCGCGGCGTCCCTGGTCCACTCCCGCAGCCGGCTCACCCACACCGTCAGCCGCCTCGAGGCGCGCGGGCTGGTCGAGCGGCAGACCTGCGCCGCCGACGGGCGCGGCGTGAACTGCTTCATGACGGACGCAGGCTTCGCCCTGCTCGAGTCCGCCGCCCCTGGTCACGTACGCGCGGTCCGCGCCAACCTCGTCGACCTGCTCACCGACGAGCAGCTCCAGGTCGTGGGCGACGCGATGGCCGTCGTCGCGGCCGCCGGCACCGACGGCCCGCCGGAGACCGTGCCGGGGATGCTGGTGCCCGAGCGGGCCGCGGGCGCGTCCGCCTGACCGGTGGGCGCCCGGCACGACGTGACGTCCGCGTAGGCGAGACTGCTCCCATGACGACGACGACCGTCCACCTCATGCGCCACGGCGAGGTGCACAACCCTGCCGGGGTCCTGTACGGGCGGCTGACGGGGTTCCGGCTCTCGGACCGCGGTGTGGCGATGGCGGAGCGGGTCGCGGTGCACCTGAGCGGGGCGGACGGTGGTGAGCGGCGCGACGTCGTGCACGTCGTCGCCTCACCTCTGCAGAGGGCGCAGGAGACCGCCACGCCGATCGCTGCCGCCTTCGGCGTGGACATCACCGTCGACGAGCGGCTCATCGAGGCGGGCAACCACTTCGAGGGGCTGACGTTCGGGGTCGGCGACGGCTCGCTGCGCCGCCCGGCGCACTGGCGCTTCCTGTGGAACCCCTTCCGGCCCTCCTGGGGGGAGCCCTACCGCGAGCAGGTGGCACGCATGCTCGCCGCGGTGGACGCCGCCCGCGAGGCCGCGACCGGCCACGAGGCCGTGATCGTCAGCCACCAGCTGCCCATCTGGGTCACCCGGAAGGCGCTCGAGGGCAAGCGGCTCTGGCACGACCCGCGCCGCCGCGAGTGCTCGGTGGCCTCGCTGACCTCGCTGCACTTCACCGGCGACCGGCTCACCGGGATCAGCTACGTCGAGCCCGCCGCCGACCTGCTGCCCGGCACCTCGTCCGTCCCCGGCGCATGAGGCGCAGGGCTGCGCGCGCCGTCGTCGGCGCAGCGATCCTCGGACTGCTCGCCGGCTGCGCGCCGAGCGTGGGCGGAGGCTGGACCTCGAGCGGGGCCAAGGCCGGCTACGTGTCCAGCGACCTGTCCGTGACCGAGTGGAAGGCGGCCGACCGCACCGGTCCGGTCGACATCACGGGCACCGACTTCACCGGTGCGGCGGTGGACGTGTCCGCCTGGCGTGGCGACGTCGTGGTGCTCAACACCTGGTACGCGGCGTGCCCGCCGTGCCGCGCCGAGGCGCCGGACCTCGCCGCCGTCGCGCAGGAGTACGCGACCAAGGGCGTGCACGTGCTCGGCATCAACGGCGAGGACGACGCCGGCGCCGCCCAGGCCTTCGAGCGCACCTTCGCGATCCCCTACCCCTCCGTCCAGGACTCCGGCAGCTCTGCCGTGGCCGCCCTCCAGGGCCTCGTGTCCATGGACGCCGTGCCGACGACCGTGGTGCTCGACCGGACGGGCAAGGTGGCTGCCCGCATCCTCGGGCGCCTGGACGGCTCGACCCTGCGCGCCCTGCTCGACGACGCGCTCGCCGAGGCCGCATGACCATGGCGCTCGCCAGTGACGTGCTGCTCGCTGCGCCGGCCGCGCTCGCGGGCATCGGTGACACCTTCCAGCGCGCCGTGCTGGACGGGTCGATGGTCGTGGCCCTGCCGCTGGCCATGATCGCGGGGCTGGTCTCCTTCGCCTCGCCCTGCGTGCTGCCGCTGGTGCCCGGCTACCTCGGCTTCGTCACCGGCATGGCGGGTGCGCGAGAGCGTGACGCCGCACGCCCGGTCGACCCTGCGGCTGACGTGTCCGTGGCCGACAGGTCCGCGGCCGTCGGGGCCCCTGCGCGACCGGTGGCCCTGCGCGACGTCGGGCGCGGCCGGATGCTCCTCGGCGTCGGTCTCTTCGTCGCCGGCTTCACCGTCGTCTTCGTCGTCTTCGGGGTGCTCGCCGGGTCGCTCGGCGCGGTCCTGGCCCAGTGGAGCGACGTGATCACCCGTGTTCTCGGGGCGGTCGTCGTCCTCATGGGCCTGGTGTTCCTGGGCTGGCTGCCCTTCGCTCAGCAGGAGCGGCGCTGGCACGTGGCGCCGACAGCGGGGGTGTGGGGTGCGCCGCTCCTGGGCGTCGTCTTCGGGCTCGGCTGGGCGCCGTGCATCGGGCCGACGCTCGTGGCGGTCTACACGCTCGCGCTGGACCAGGCGTCGGCAGGTCGTGGGGCGCTGCTGTCCGTGGCGTACTGCGCCGGGCTCGGCCTGCCGTTCCTGCTCATCGCGCTCGGCTTCGAGCGGTCTGCCGGTGCCCTGCGGATCCTGCGGACGCACCGGGTGCTGATCATGCGGATCGGCGGCGGCGTCCTCGTCCTCGTCGGGATCGCGCTGGTCACCGGCCTGTGGGGCGTGTGGACGCACTCGCTCCAGGGCCTCATCGGTGGATTCGAGACGGTGGTCTGATGGCCGTCCATCCCCCGCCGTACCGCCCCGAGGGCCTCGCCGACGACCCGTACGACGCCGCCGAGGACGCCCCGGCCACCGTCACCCTGCCCCGCCTGGGGTGGACCGGCTCGCTGCGCTGGGTGTGGCGCCAGCTCACGAGCATGCGCGTCGCCCTCATGCTCCTCATGCTGCTCGCGGTCGTCGCCGTACCCGGGTCGGTGTTCCCACAGCGTCCGCGGGACCCGGCCTCGGTCGCCGCCTACCTGCGCGACAACCCCTCCGTCGGCCCATGGCTCGACCGGCTCGGCTTCTTCGACGTGTACGCGTCGCCGTGGTTCTCCGCCGTCTACGTGCTGCTCTTCGTCTCCCTCATCGGCTGCATCGTCCCCCGGCTGCGGGTGCACCTGCGGGCGGTGCGGGCCGCGCCGCCGCGCACGCCGCGCAACCTCGCGCGCATGCCGTCCCACCGCGAGCTGACGACGACGGCGTCCCCCGAGGCCGTCGTCGATGCGGCCCGCACAGTCCTGGTGGGCCGGTTCCGGCTGCTGCCGCGCTTCCGCGTCGTGACCCCGGACGAGGTGGCAGGCGTCCGCACGGTCTCTGCCGAGCGCGGGTACGTGCGCGAGAGCGGGAACGTGCTGTTCCACCTCGCGCTCGTGGGCCTCCTGGTCTCCATCGCCACCGGCCAGGCCCTGCACTACCGGGGGCAGGCGATCGTCGTCGAGGGGCGCGGCTTCGCCAACGCCGTCACCGACTACGACACCTTCGAGGCAGGGACCGCGTTCGACCCGCGCAGCCTCGTGCCCTTCACCCTGCGGCTGGACAGGTTCACCGCGACCTTCACCGCCGACGCCGCCGCCCGCCCCCGGGACTTCGTCGCCGACGTGACGGTCAAGGACGCCCAGGGGGAGCACAAGGAGACGATCAAGGTCAATCACCCGCTCTCGGCGGGTGCGGCGAACGTCTACCTCCAGGGCAACGGCTACGCGCCGGACGTCCTGATCCGCGACGCGGACGGCAACATCGCCTTCTCGGGTCCGGTCCCCTTCCTCCCGCAGGACGCCCAGTACCGGTCCAAGGGCGTCATCAAGGTGCCCGACGTGACCAGCGGCGACCAGATCGGCCTGGTCGGGTTCCTCCTGCCGACGGCCGTCATCTCCGCCCAGGGCGCGTCGTCGATCTACCCGCAGCCGGACAACCCGATGCTCGTGCTGACGGTGTGGAAGGGCGACCTCGGCCTGGACGACGGCGTCCCGCAGAACGTCTACGAGCTCGACGCGCGGGGCATGACCCAGGTCCTCGACACCGACGGCAAGCCCTCGACGCTGCTCGTCGCGCCGGGGCAGACGGTCGACCTGCCGGACGGCCTCGGCACGCTGACGTGGAGCGGCCTGCCGCGCTTCGTGGCGCTGGACCTGCGGCACGACCCGTCCTTGCCGTGGATCCTCGGCTTCGCGGTCGCGGCGCTGGGCGGTCTCGTGCTCTCCTTGTTCACACCGCGGCGCCGCGTCTGGCTGAGGGTGACCTCAGTCGACGGACGTAGAGTGGTCGCCGCCGCCGCCCTGGCCCGCGGGGACGACCTCGGACTCGATGCCGAGCTCGACCGGGTGGTGGCCGCAGTGGCAGCGCTGGAGCCGGACCCGCATCAGGAAGGGCAGGACGATGAGCCTCGGTGAGCTGAGCACCCTCCTGGTGTGGGGTGCCGCGACGGCCTACGCGATCGCGTTCGTGGCGTTCGCGGTGGACCTGGCGCGCCTGGCGGACGACCGGGTGGGCGAGCGCGTCGAGGCGGAGTCCGTGGCCGTCGGTACGGCTGGCGCGAGTGCCGCCGCGGGCTCGACCGTCGTGGCCGAGCGCCCCATGCCTGTCCCCCCGACCGGGCCACGCAGGCGGCGCGCTGCCGGGATCGCGATGGCGACCACCACCGCCGGTCTCGCCCTCCACGTGGCCGGCACCGTGCTGCGCGGTCTTGCCGCCGGCCGCGTGCCCTGGGCCAACATGTACGAGTTCTCCCTGGTCGGCTCGCTGGTCGCCGTCACCACGTTCCTGGTGCTCTGCCGTCGTCGTGACGTGCGGTTCCTGGGGTCGATCGTCATCGGCCTCGCACTGGTCGCCCTCGGGCTCGGGCTCGCCCGCTTCTACATCCCGGCGGCGGCCGTCGAGCCCGCGCTGCAGAGCTACTGGCTGGTCATCCACGTCTCCATCGCGATCATCGCCACCGGCCTGCTGACCGTCTCCTTCGCGGCTAGCGCGCTGCAGCTGCTCAAGGACTCCCGCGACGCCGGGTCGCCGCACCTGGCGAGCCGGCACTGGCGACCGCTCGACGCCCTGCCCAGCACCCGCGAGCTCGAGGCGTTGTCCTTCCGGATCACCGCCGTCGGCTTCGTGCTGTGGACGTTCACCGTCATGGCCGGTGCGATGTGGGCCGAGCACGCCTGGGCCCGGTACTGGGGCTGGGACCCCAAGGAGGTCTGGAGCTTCGTGGTGTGGGTCGTCTACGCGGCCTACCTGCACGCCCGGACGACCCGTGGCTGGTCCGGCCGCCGCGCGGCGTGGTTCGTCGTCATCGGCTACGCCACGGTGCTGTTCAACTTCACCGGCGTGAACCTCTTCTTCCACGGCCTGCACGCCTACAGCGGGCTGACCACCGGCACGCCGAAGTAGCACCTCCCGCTCCGGGGCCTACCGGGGTGGGGTGCCCGCTGTCGGTGGACCGTCAACAGGCCCGTGCTCCACGTCCCGCGGACGTGACGCCGCGGGCGGGCCTGGCGGCGGCTGACGGGCCCAGCGGTGTCCTCGCACATCGAGGAAGTGCAGGAACTCGGGGTCGTCGTCGGGTGCGACTGGCGTGGAGCGCCGGGCCGTCGTCGGCCAGCGGATGGCCCACACGTCCGCCCAGCTCTCGGCGCTGACGTCGTCGAGCGGTGCGTCGTCGGCGGTCGCCGCGCCCCTGCCTCGCGCCGCGACGTCGGGTGTCGCGAGGTGGTCCGGAGCAGCCAGGTCGTCGTCGGCGAGGCTGTCACCGCTGATCGCGTCGCCGCCGACCGTCCCGGACTGCGCCCCCGCACCGCTCCTGCTGAAGAGGAACCACAGCAGCGGTCCGAGCAGGGGCAGCAGGACGATGTACGAGGCCCAGGCGCCCTTCGGGAGGCCGGAGCGGGAGGTGGAGGTGCTGCGGCTCAGGTCCACCAGCGCGACGGCCGCGAGGCCGGCGGGTACGAGGTACAGAAGCACCCTGAGCACACCTTCAGGGTAGGCCGGACGCCTAGGCTGTGCTCGTGCCTCTGGTGGTCTATTCCGTGCTGCGCCTCGCCCTGTTCGCCGTCGTCCTCGCCGGGCTGTGGCGTGCCGGGATGGGTGGATGGCTGGCCGTCGTCGTCGCCGCCTTCGCCGCGTGGGCGCTGTCCTACGTGCTGCTGGCCGGTCCGCGGGACGGTGCGGCGCGGTGGCTGGCCGATCGGGCCGCGGCCCGGAAGGCGAGCGGACGACGCTTCAGCAGCGAGACCGAGGAGGACGCCGCGGTCGAGGACGCCGAGGCGGCAGCGGTGCAGCAGTCAGGCGACGACGGTCAGAGCGCCAGGCCGAGCGCCAGCAGCACCCCGTAGCCGAGCTCGAGGGCGGCGGTACCGGCCAGGACCGGACGCAGCAGCACCCCTCGCGCACCCAGCAGGACGGTGCCCGCGAGGATCGACGCCGGCACGACGAGCATCAGCACGAGCGTCGCCCAGGCGGACGCGAGGGCACAGGCCAGGCCCAGGGCCATGGCGGCCCCCAGCATCCCCGCGTAGACGCGCCTGGCGCGGAAGTCGCCCAGTCGCACGGCCAGGGTGCGCTTGCCGCTGAGCACGTCGGTGGTCAGGTCTCGGATGTTGTTGACCATGAGCAGCGCGCAGGCGAGCAGCCCCACCCCGACGGCGCCGGCCCCGGCCGCCCACGAGATCCGGTCCGCCTGGGTGTAGGTCGACCCGAGCACGGCGACCAGGCCGAAGAACGTGAACACCCCGACCTCGCCGAGCCCCCGGTACCCGTACGGGCGCCGGCCGCCGGTGTAGAACCAGCCGGCGGCGATCGACAGCGCGCCGACGCCGATGAGCCACCAGTGACCGCTGAGGGCCACGAGCCAGATGCCGAGCGCGGCGCCGACCCCGAACGCTGCGAACGCGGCGGTCCTGACCTGCCCCGGCCGCGCAGCCAGGGATCCGGTCAGCCGCAGCGGCCCGACCCGCTCGGTGTCCGTCCCGCGGATGCCGTCGGAGTAGTCGTTGGCGTAGTTGACCCCCACCTGGAGGGCCAGGGCGACGCCTGCTGCGAGGAGGGCACGGGGGATGGAGGCGGCGTCGAGCTGTGCTGCCGCGCCGGTCCCGACCATGACGGGGGCGACGGCGGCGGGCAGCGTCCGCGGACGCGCACCCTCGAGCCACTGCGCAGGCGTTGCCATCGTGCTCCGTTCGTTCAGACCGAGGCCGCGGCGGCTCGTCGGGCGACCTCCGCGCGGTCCACCTTGCCCGGACCACGCTCCGGGAGAGCGTCGACGACCAGCAGGCGCCGGGGCGCCGCAGCGTTCCACAGGGTACGGCTCACCAGGGCCCGCACCTGCTCCAACGTGGGCGCGGGGCCGCCGGCTGCACGGTCGAGGACGACGACCGCCGTCACCACCTGACCCCACTCGTCGTCGGGCAGCCCGACGACGCACGCGTCGGCCACCCCGGGCAGGGTGACCAGCACCGCCTCGACGGCTGCGGGCGGGACCTTCTCGCCTCCGGTGACGATCACGTCGTCGGCGCGGCCCAGCACCTCGAGCGTCCCGTCGAGGCGGCCGAGGTCACGCGTGGTGAACCAGCGGACCCCCGCACCGTCGACGGAGAACGCCTCGTCGTGACCGTCGGCGTAGCCGCGCGCCAGCACGGGGCCGGCCAGGCGGACCACACCGTCGTCCAGGCCGACGCGCACCCCTGCCAGGGGCACGCCGTCGTAGACGCAGCCGCCACACGTCTCGGTCATGCCGTAGGTGGTGACCACCGGCAGGCCGTGCTCACGGGCGCGGTCCAGCGTCGTCGGGGCCGTCGCGGCGCCCCCGACGAGCACGGCCGCCAGGCCGCGGAGCGGCGCGAGCGACCCACCCGTCTGCTCGGCCCAGCCCAGGAGGCGGTGCACCTGGGTGGGGACGAGCGAGGTGTAGACCGGCTCGTCGGCCGACGACACGGCCGCGGCGGTCGCAGCGCAGAAGGCTGCGGGGTCGAAGGCGCCCGGGTCGAGGACCACCGGCGCGGTCCCGGCCACCACGGAGCGCAGGAGCACCTGGAGCCCGGCGATGTGCGTCAGCGGGAGGGCCAGCACCCAGCGGCCAGGACCGGCGAGGCGCTCGTGCGTGGCGTGGGCGGAGGCGAGGAGCGCTCGGGCGTCGAGCAGCACCGCACGCCCGGGGCCCGTCGAGCCTGAGGTCGTCACGACGAGCGCGACCTCGTCGGGGACGTGGGTGGGGAGCTGACCGGGCAGCGGGGTGGAGACCCGCGTGGGGAGGCCGGTTCGGCCGCCGCCCGGGTCGGCCGGGTCGCCGTCGTGGGTGAGGGCGTCGACCGGGGCGAGGGCGGGGCCGCTCCCGTCGAGCGCGCGGCGCAGGGCGTCGAGGAGAGCGGTGGTGCTCGCCGGGTCGCGGCGCACCGGCAGGTGCGTCAGCGAGCGGTACACCGTGCCAGCCTAGGCTCGCCGTACAGTGATCCGTGCCGATCCCTGGACCGGCCGACCGAAGAACCCCGCCGACGACCCGTCGGCGCTCGCACGCCCGGCCGACGTCCCGTCGGCGCAAGGAGGATCTGCCCCGTGGCCCGTTCGACCGCGACCACCGTGCCCGCAGCCTGGAGCCGCCGACCCCTGCCGGGACGGCGCCGCTCGGCCCGCGTCGCCGCCGCGTGGACCGCAGCACTGGCACTGGTGACCCTCGGCGCCTGCAGCGCGACGCCCCAGCCGGCGCCGTCGACCTCCCAGCCTCCTGCCGTCACGGTGACGCCGACGATCGAGCCGACCAAGACGGCCCCGCCGGCGCCGGTGGTGCCGGTGACGTGGCCCTTGACCGGGGTCGAGGCCGCCGACGTGGTCCAGCGGCCGGCCGTCGCGGTCAAGATCGAGAACACCAACCTCGCCCGCCCGCAGACCGGTCTGGACGAGGCCGACGTGGTCTGGGAGACCATCGTCGAGTTCGACGTCTCCCGCTTCATCGCGGTGTTCCACTCCAAGGTCCCGGCCGAGGTGGGGCCGGTGCGCTCCGTGCGGCCGATGGACCCGCCGATCGTCGCGCCGCTGCACGGGCTGCTCGTCTTCTCCGGTGGCCAGTCCGGCATCCTCGCCCTGGCCGCCGCCAGCCCCGCCCAGGTGATCAGCCACGACGCCGGGGCCCCGGGCCTGTACCGGATCAGCGCCCGCAAGGCGCCGCACAACGTCTACGGCAAGGTGCAGACCTTCCTCGAGCAGGCCGACGCCAACCACCAGGCCTCACCCGCGCCGCAGTTCGGCATCGCGCTCAGGCCCGAGCAGGCCACCGCGACCCTGGCCGGTGCGCCGGCCACGACGCTGGCCTTCCACCTCTCCAGCCAGGCCTCCCCGAGCTGGACCTGGGACGCGACCAGCGGCACGTGGCTGCGGTCGGAGGGCACGACGCCCGCGACCGTCGCCAGCGGCGCCCGCATCTCGGCGGTCAACGTCGTCGCCATCACCGCGGCCCACCCGGGGACCCAGTTCGGCGCCCAGAACGGCGCCATCGTCCCGACCTACACGCTCATCGGTCAGGGTGACGCCACCGTCGCGACCGGCGGCAAGGTGATCCCGGCCCGCTGGTCCAAGGCGGCCGACGACGCGCCGATGCTCCTGACGCTGGCCGACGGGCAGCCGCTGCTGCTCGCGCCGGGCAACACCTGGGTCGAGCTGATCCCGGCAGGCACGGGGTCGCTGACGATCAGCTGACACCCTGCTGACCACGAGGTGGGCAGCGGGTCGTCCCCAGGGATGACCCGCGTGCCGGTCGAACCGACCCGGGGGAGGACTCCGGAGCGGTGCACTCGAGCCGACGGGGCGATCCGCCGGGCGCGGGCGCTGACCAGGCTGGCGGTATGGCTCAGACGACCCACCACCACGCCCTGTCCCCGTTCGACGACGGCAGCACCCGGGAGCGGCTGAGGGCCGTGCTCCCCGTCGCGCTGTCCCTGACGCTGCTCTTCGGCCTGCTGCTCACCGTGGCGCTGCTGCTCGGCGACCTGCTCGACCTCGGCATCTGGGCACTCACCAACCGGTGAGCGTCAGAAGGCGTACGGGAAGCCCGACCAGTCGGGTTCGCGGTGCTCCAGGAACGCCTCGCGCCCCTCGACGGCCTCGTCGGTCATGTACGCGAGGCGCGTCGCCTCACCCGCGAAGACCTGCTGGCCGGCCAGTCCGTCGTCGGCGAGGTTGAAGGCGAACTTCAGCATGCGCACGGCCTGCGGCGACTTGGTCGCCACGATGCGCGCGTAGTCCAGGGCGAGGCGCTCGACGTCGTCGTGGTCGCAGACCTCGTTGACGGCGCCCCACCGCTCGGCGTCGTCGGCCGAGTACTCCCGTGCCAGGAAGAAGATCTCCCGCGCGCGCTTCTGACCGACCTGCCGGGCCAGCAGGGCCGAGCCGTACCCCGCGTCGAACGAGCCGACGTCGGCGTCGGTCTGCTTGAACCTCCCGTGCTGGCGGCACGCGATCGTCAGGTCCGCGACCACGTGCAGCGAGTGGCCTCCGCCGGCGGCCCACCCGTCCACCACGGCGACGACGACCTTGGGCATGGTGCGGATGAGCCGCTGGACCTCGAGGATGTGCAGCCGGCCGGCGCGGGCCGGGTCGATGCGGTC
>DASXVR010000008.1:0-5958 GCA_036504175.1 Actinotalea sp.
CCCTGGTGTGAGATGTCCTCATCGAGGCCGCCCGTTCGTCGTCAGGTCATCCGGGCGTCGTCCCGGCACGACCGAGGAGGTTCCATGAGGTACGTGTTCCTGGTGAGGGTCGAGGAGGGTGCCCAGCCCACCGCCGAGGAGTCCGATCCCGGGCCGTGGTGGGAGGACGCCAACCGGCGCGGGATGTGGGTCGGCGGCGACCGCCTGCGCGGCCCGTCCGACGCGACCACCGTGCGGGTGCGTGACGGCAAGGTCCTCGTCACCGACGGGCCGTTCGCCGAGTTCAAGGAGCAGGTCGCGGGCTTCGACCTGATCGAGGCGGACGGCATGGATGAGGCCGTGGCGCTCGCGGCCGGGCACCCGGTGACCCGCTTCGGCGCCATCGAGGTGCGCGAGGTCTGGCCGTTCTGACCGCGGCCCCACCGACCCCCCGACCGACCCGGATGCTCTGGAGGACACCGTGCAGTACCTGCTCCTGATGGCCGCCGTACCCGACGCGCCGCCGGCGCCGCCTGACCTCGACCGCCCGTCGACCTGGCTGGACGAGATGATCGCGCGCGACGTCGAGCGCGGTGGCGCGCGCCTGCGCCCGCCCGACGAGGCCCGGACCGTCCGCATCCGCAGTGAGAGGGCCCTCGTCACGCACGGCCCCTACGCCGAGCTGCAGGAGCAGGTGGCCGGCTACGGGCTGATCGAGGCGGCGGACCTCGACGAGGCGATCGAGATCGCGGCCAAGCACCCCTCAGCCCGGCTGGGCGCGATCGAGATCCGTCCCGTCTGGCCGCTGTCGGACGCGTGAGCTCCCCCAGCGCGCCGCCGTCGGACGTCGACGATGCCCTTGCCGCGGCGTTCGTCGGCGAGTGGGGCCGGGTGGTGGCCACCCTCATCCGCGTGACGGGTGACTGGTCTCTCGCCGAGGACTGCGCGCAGGAGGCGTTCGCGGCGGCCGCCCAGCGCTGGGGGCGCGACGGCATCCCTCGCAACCCGGGAGCGTGGCTCACCACCACCGCGCGCAACAGCGCCCTCGACCGGCTGCGTCGCGCGTCCACCGAGGCTCGCAAGCTGAGAGAGGTCGCGGCCATGAGGGAGCTCGAGCAGCTGGGGGAGGGCGTAGGCCCCGAGAGCGGCTCTCCCGACGATGCCATCCCGGACGACCGGCTCCGGCTCATCTTCACCTGCTGCCATCCGGCACTCCCGCTCGAGGCACGGGTCGCGCTCACGCTGCGGACGCTCTGCGGGCTGACCGTCGACGAGATCGCGCGAGCCTTCGGTGCCCAGGAGGCCGCCATGGCGAAGCGGCTCGTCCGGGCCCGCCAGAAGATCGCCCACGCTGCGATCCCGTACCGCGTGCCCGACGCCGACGCCCTGCCGGAGCGGCTCCCGGGCGTCCTCGCCGTCCTCTACCTGCTCTTCACCGAGGGCTACGCGGCGACCTCCGGCCCCGCGGTCGTGCGCGAGCCGCTGTCCACGGAGGCGATCCGCCTGGCGCGCGTGCTCGGGGGGCTCCTGCCGGACTCCGAGGTGCTCGGCCTGCTGGCCCTCGAGCTGCTGCACGATGCGCGCAGGCTCGGGCGGGTCGACGCGGCGGGCCGGCTCGTCCCGCTCGAGGAGCAGGACCGGAGCGCGTGGGACGCCGCCCAGATCGCCGACGGTGTCGACGTGCTGCGGGCGGCCCGCGAGCGCGCGCCGTCCGAGGGCGCGGGCCCGTACCTGCTCCAGGCCGAGATCGCGGCCCTGCACGCCACGGCGCCCAGGGCGGCGGCCACCGACTGGCCCGCGATCGTCGGGCGCTACGACCGGCTCGCCCGGATCACGCCCTCGCCGTACGTCGAGCTCAGCCGAGCGGTCGCCGTGGGGATGGCCGACGGACCTATGGCCGGCCTGCGCCTCGTCGCCGACCTGCAGGCCTCAGGCCGCCTCGACGGCAACCACTACCTGCCCGCCACGGAGGCGGACCTCCTGCGCCGCGCCGGCCGCAGGCAGGAGGCCGCCGACGCCTACCGGCGCGCACTCGCACTGGTCACCAACGACGCCGAGCGCGCCTACCTCGAACGCCGCCTCGCCGAGGTGTCCTGACGCGTCGGGGGCGATCGTCACTCGTCGACATTGAGCCGCTCAAGTCCCCCAGCGCTCCCACAACATCTGCCATGAACAGCACCCTGACGCCACAAGATGTGCCCTCCCGGGCGTCAAGCGCGACACGCCGGGTCCCCGGCTGCGGACCCGTGCGCGGCGGCGTCGTCGTCGGGACCAATGTCCCGCCTGCCTGCCGAGGGCGGGTTGATCGTTCTCCCGTATCTAGTAGCCGAACAGCCGGTGACCTACCATATCTAGGGTTGGCGGCGCTGAGGGGGAATGCCGCATGTCAGCAGCAGGGGTCATCAAGCGCAGCGGTGCGGCGGTGCCGTTCCGGGCAGAGCTCATCACGTCGGCGATCGCCAGGGCCGCCCTGGCGACAGGGGCCACGGACGTCGAGCACGCCGACGCCTATGCGGCCCCCGTCGCCGACCGGGTGCTCGCCGCGCTGGCGAGGGAGGGCGTGGCCTACCCCCACGTGGAGCACCTCCAGGACCTCGTCGAGCAGGCGCTGCTCGAGGCGGGCCACACCGGCACGGCGCGCGCGTACATCGCCTACCGCGAGCAGCACGCCCGCCTGCGCGACGACGCACGCACCGTGGTGGAGGTCGAGTCCTCGATCAACGAGTACCTGGACCGCTCGGACTGGCGGGTCAACGCCAACGCGAACCAGGGGTACTCCCTCGGCGGGCTCATCCTGAACACCGCGGGCAAGGTCACCGCGAACTACTGGCTCTCGCACGTGTACCCGCCGGCCGTCGGCCACGCCCACCGCGACGGGGCCATCCACATCCACGACCTCGACATGCTGGCCGGGTACTGCGCCGGCTGGTCGCTGCGCACGCTGCTCACCGAGGGCCTCAACGGGGTCCCCGGGAAGGTGGAGGCGGGTCCGCCCAAGCACTTCTCGTCGGCCGTCGGGCAGATCGTCAACTTCCTGGGGACGATGCAGAACGAGTGGGCGGGGGCGCAGGCGTTCAGCTCGTTCGACACGTACATGGCACCGTTCGTGCGGGTCGACGCGCTCGGCTACGACCAGGTCCGTCAGGGGATCCAGGAGCTGGTCTACAACCTCAACGTCCCGTCGCGCTGGGGCACCCAGACCCCGTTCACCAACCTGACGTTCGACTGGACGTGCCCGGCGGACCTGCGCGACCAGCGGCCCGTCATCGGCGGCGTCGAGCAGGACTTCGGCTACGGCGAGCTCCAGGCCGAGATGGACCTCATCAACCGCGCCTACATCGACGTGATGACCACCGGCGACGCGTCGGGCCGGGTGTTCACCTTCCCGATCCCGACGTACAACATCACCACCGACTTCCCGTGGGAGTCGCCCAACGCCGAGCGGCTCTTCGAGATGACCGCCAAGTACGGGTTGCCGTACTTCCAGAACTTCCTCAGCTCCGACCTGCAGCCGCACCAGATCCGCTCGATGTGCTGCCGGCTCCAGCTCGACCTGCGCGAGCTGCTCAAGCGCGGCAACGGGCTGTTCGGCTCCGCGGAGCAGACGGGGTCGCTCGGCGTCGTGACCATCAACTGCGCCCGGCTCGGGTACACCCGCGCCGGCGACGAGGAAGGGCTGCTCGCCGAGCTCGACCGGCTGCTCGTCCTGGCCAAGGACTCGCTCGAGATCAAGCGCAAGGTGGTCGGCCGGCTCATCGACGAGGGCCTGTACCCCTACACCAAGCGGTACCTGGGCCGTGGCCTGCGCAACCACTTCTCGACCATCGGCGTCAACGGGATCAACGAGATGATCCGCAACCTCACCGCCGATGCCCACGACATCACCAGCCCCGAGGGCCATGCGACAGCCGTGCGTCTTCTCGACCACGTGCGCAGCCGGATGATCGAGTTCCAGGAGTCCACCGGCCACCTGTACAACCTCGAGGCCACCCCGGCGGAGGGCACGACCTACCGCTTCGCCAAGGAGGACCGGCGCCGCTACCCCGGCATCCTCCAGGCGGGCACCGACGACAACCCGTACTACACGAACTCCTCCCAGCTGCCCGTCGGGTTCACCGACGACCCGTTCGAGGCCCTGGACCGGCAGGACGAGCTCCAGACCAAGTACACCGGCGGCACCGTGCTCCACCTGTACATGTCCGAGCGGGTCTCCACCGCTGCTGCGTGCCGCACGCTGGTGCGCCGGGCGCTGGAGAACCACCGGCTGCCCTACATCACGATCACGCCGACCTTCTCGATCTGCCCGACGCACGGCTACCTGGCCGGTGAGCACGACGCGTGCCCACGCTGTGCGGAGGCGGACCCGGCCGCGCCGCCCGTCGCCTGCGAGGTGTGGACCCGCGTGATGGGCTACCACCGGCCGGTGAGCTCCTTCAACATCGGCAAGAAGGGCGAGCACGCCGAGCGGACCTCGTTCGTCGAGCACGCGGTCGCGGGGGAGCCCGTCGGTGCCGCGGTCTGAGCCGCGCGCCGACGACCTGGCGATCGCCGGGCTCGTGCCGCTCTCGACCTGCGACTGGCCGGACCGTCTCGTCGCGACCCTGTTCCTTCAGGGCTGCCCGTGGCAGTGCACGTACTGCCACAACCCTGGGCTCATCGACCCCCGGGCCCGGGGCCTGGTGCCGTGGACGGACGTCAGCGCTCTGCTCGCCCGACGCGTCGGTCTGCTCGACGGCGCGGTGTTCTCCGGCGGCGAGCCGACACGGCAGCCGGAGCTGCTCGCTGCCGTGCGCCAGGTGCGGGCTGCGGGCTTCGGCGTCGGGCTGCACACGGGAGGCGCCTACCCGCGTCGGCTGGAGGCGCTCCTGCCGTACGTGGACTGGGTAGGCCTCGACATCAAGGCGCCGCCGCACCGGTACGCCGCGATCACCGGGGTCGCGGCCAGCGCCGGGACCGCCTTCGCGTCCCTCGACCTCGTCCTGGCTGCCGGGGTCGACGTCCAGGTGCGGACCACCGTCGACCCCACGGTTCTCGGGCCGGATGATCTCGACGACCTCTCCGCGCTGCTGCGCGCCCGCGGCGTGCGCGACCACGTCCTCCAGGAGGTGCGCAGCCAAGGCGTCCGCCCGGCGTACGCGCGGGAGCTCGCCTCGGCCGTGTCGCGCTGACCGCCGGGAGGCGACGACGTCTCAGTCGCCTCCCGGGTGGGCACGTCCGTCACTCGGGCAGGATCAGGCTCTTCACGTCGACGGGCTTCTCGATCATCTTGTTGGCCACCATGAACGTCACGGTCGCAGTCATGGCCGCGACGTCGGCGTCGGTGATGTCGGCGCTGAAGTCGTACATCCCCTCCATGTCCGTGACTGCCGACTCGGGCAGCCCCGTCTCCTTCGCCGCCATCGCGACGACCTCGTCGGGGTGCGCGGCCATGTACGCGAGGACCTCGCGGTGCGCCTTGCGGAAGGTGGCGACGAGCCCGGGGTTGGCATCGGCGAACGCCCTGGTCGTGGCGACGACGATGGTCGCGCCGACATGACCCTTGCCGTCGGTGACCTTCTGGAACCCGTTGCTGAGCGCCTTGTAGGCGGCCGGCCCGGCGAGGAGGGCCACGTCGACGCTGCCGCCGGCGAGCGCTGCGGACGCGTCCGGGATGCCCATGTCGACGAAGTTCACGTCGGCTGCGGTGTAGCCGCCGCTCGCCAGGTACGCCAGCAGCAGCTCGTGCAGGATCGTGCCCTTCGGGCCGCCGATCGTCTTGCCGACCAGGTCGGCCGGGGTCTTGGGTCCGCCCGCCGCGCTGATCAGCATGAACGCCTCGGGTGACCGGCTGTACATGTCCACGATCGCGATGTCAGCGCCGTTGGCTGCCGACAGGATCACCGACGTGGCGCCCACCGCGTTGAGGAACTGGATGTCGCCGGACGCCAGGGCGGCCGTCTGCTCCGGCCCGGTGGTGAGCTCGGAGTAGCTGACCTTCAC
>DASXVR010000009.1:0-26509 GCA_036504175.1 Actinotalea sp.
CGGCGCGACGCCGGGCGGTGCCAGAGCTCGGCCGGCTCGGCGACCTGCAGCAGGTGGCCGAGGTCCATCACGGCGATGCGGTCGGCGACGGCGAACGCCTCGTCGTGGTCGTGCGTGACGAAGAGCGCCGTCGTCCCGGTCGCGGTCAGGGCGGCGCGAACGTCACCGGCGAGCCGCTCGCGCAGCGCCCGGTCCAGGGCGGACAGCGGCTCGTCGAGGAGCAGGAGCCGGGGGCGCGGCGCGAGCGACCGGGCCAAGGCGACGCGCTGCCGCTCACCGCCGGACAAGGTGCTCACGTCGCGGTGCTCGAACCCGCTGAGCCCCACCACCTCGAGCAGCCCGGCCACGCGCGAACGCCGCTCCGCCGGAGCCACCCGCTGCATCTCCAGGCCGAACGCCACGTTGCCCGCGACGTCGCGGTGCGGGAAGAGCTGGCCGTCCTGGAACATCAGGCCGAACCCACGCCGGTGCACCGGCACCCCCGCCAGGTCTCCGTCGTCCCAGGTCACACGGCCGGCCGAGAGGGGCTCGAGGCCGGCGACCGCCCTCAGCAGCGTCGACTTGCCGCTGCCCGACGGACCGAGGAGGGCGACCACCTCCCCCGGCGACACGTGCAGGGACACCCCGTCCACAGCCGTCGCCACGGTGCCGTCGTCGTCGCGGTAGTGGACCACGACGTCCTGCACACCCAGCCCGGCGCGCGTCACAGCTCACCGCCGGTCCCGGCGCGCAGCCGCTCGGCGAGCGTCATCACGGCGGCCGTCATGAGCGCCAGGATGACGGATGCGGCCAGGGCCATGCCGAAGTTCTGCTGCCCGGGCCGTCCGATCAGCCGGAAGATCACCACGGGCAGCGTCGGCCGGTCCGGCCGGGCCAGGAACGACGTCGCGCCGAACTCGCCGAGGCTCACCGCGAAGGCGAGCCCGACGGCGAGGCCCAGCGACCGGGCGGTCATCGGCCAGTCCACCAGGGCGAGGACCTGCCGCGGCGACGCACCGAGCACGGCGGCGGCGTCGTGCAGCCGGGTGTCGATCGCCCGCAGCACCGGCAGCACCGTCCGCACCACGAGCGGCACGGCGACCACCGCCTGGGCGACAGGGATCAGCAGCGGCGAGCCCCGCAGGTCCAGGTCAAGGCCGAGCGGCCGGTGCAGCGCGATCAGGAACCCGAAGCCCACGGTCACGGCGGACACCCCGAGCGGGAGCATGAACAGGGCGTCGAGGAGCCGGATCGCACGCCGTGCCCGGGGTGCGCGAGGGCGGCGTGAGACGACGAGTGCGACCAACGAACCCACCACCACCGCGAGGGTCGTCGCGTCCACGGCGATCCGCAGCGACGTCAGAGCCGCCTCCCACACGGTGACGGTGAGGGTGTTCGCGCCGCCGGTGGTGCCGAGGTTGACGTAGTTGCCGAGCCCCCAGCCGGTGGGGGTGCGCAGCGAGCGCACCAGGATGCTGACCAGCGGCAGCGCGAGGAGCCCGACGACCACCGCAGCCGTGATCGCCACGGCCACCACGTCGCCCGACCGCCGGCCCGGACCTCGCAGGGCGAGCCGCGCCGAGCGGCGTGCCGGCCGCCCCGCACCGAGCTGCAGCGCCCGCTCGCGCAGTGACCGGGCGCGGCCGGCGAGGGCGAGCACCGCACCGACGACGACGAGCTGCACGACCGAGAGCACCGCGGCGGCGCGCAGGTTGAGGAACTGGGTGGTCTGCAGCCAGATCTCGGTCTCGACGGTCCCGTACCGCATGCCGCCGAGCACCATGACGACGCCGAACGCCGTCGCGCAGAAGAGGAAGACGATCGACGCCGCCGAGAGGATCGCCGGTGCCAGGGCGGGCAGCGTGACGGCGACAAAGGCCCGCCACGGGCTCGCACCGAGCGACCGGGCGGCCTGCTCGGCGCGGGGGTCCAGGTGGGCCCAGAACCCGCCGACCGTGCGCACCACCACGGAGTAGTTGAAGAAGACGAGCGCGCAGACCACAGCGGCGAAGGTGCCGTCCCACCCCAGGAACCCGAGCGGTCCCGACGGTGCGAGCAGCGAGCGGAAGGCCACGCCCACCACCACGGTGGGGAGCACGAACGGCACCACGACGAAGGCGCGCAGGGCGTCGCGCCCGCGGAACTCGCGGCAGTAGAGCAGGTACGCACCGGGGACGCCGAGCACCACCGCGAGGGCCGTGCCGACGGTCGCCTGCCCGAGCGTGAGGCCGACGATCCGCCAGGTGTGCGGGCGGGAGAACACCTCGGCGAACCCGGACAGGTCGACGACGCCGCTGGTCACGAAGCCGCGCAGCACCAGCGTGCCGACCGGCAGCACGAAGAACAGGCCGAGGAAGGCCAGCGGCACACCGACGGCGAGTCCCCACCCCACCCAGCGCGCAGGCGACGGACGACCGTGCCGGGCGAGCTGGGCGGGGAGGGTGACCATCAGGACGTCAGCCGATCACGACGTCGGTCCACTGCTGGATCCACGCGTCGCGGTTCTTCGTGATGACGGCGGGGTCGAGCGTCGCGGGGTGCGCTGGCTGCGGCGCGAACGTCGTCCACGACGCGGGGAGCGCGACCGAGGCGTCGACCGGGTAGACGTACATGCTCTCGGGGATGTCGGCCTGGACGTCGTGGCTGAGCAGCCAGTCGACGACCTTGCGGGCGCCCTCGGGGTTCTTGGCGCCCGCCAGGACGCCGGCGTACTCGACCTGGCGGAAGCACGTGTCGAGCAGCGCACCCGTCGGCGCCGTCGTCCCGCCGTCGGGGACCTCGTAGGGCGGGGACGACGCGTACGACAGGACGATCGGCCGGTCACCCTCGCTCGACGGTCCGGAGAAGTCCGAGTAGTAGGCGTCCTCCCAGCCTGCGTCGACCTTGAGGCCGTTGGCGCGCAGCGACGTCCAGTAGTCCTTCCAGCCGTCCTCGCCGAACTTCGCGATGGTGGCCAGCAGGAACGCCAGCCCTGGCGAGGACGTCGCCGGGTTGGTCACGACGAGCAGGTCCTTGTACGCCGGGGCGGCCAGGTCCTCGAACGACGTCGGCTCGGCGAGGCCCTTCTCGGCGAACCACTCGTGGTCGACGTTGAGGCACACGTCGCCGACGTCGACCGGCGTCAGGCTGCTCTTGCCGTCCACCGCATAGGTGTCGGCGCCGGCCGGCAGGGCGGGCGACGCGTAGGGCTCGAGCACTCCCTCGTCGATCGCGCGCGAGGCGAAGGTGTTGTCGATGCCGAAGACGACGTCGCCCAGCGGTGCGTCCTTGGTCAGGATCAGCTGGTTGACCAGCTCGCCGCCGTCGCCGGGTGCGCGCTGCTCGAGGGTCAGCCCGGTGTCCTTCTCGAACTGGGCGATCAGGTCCTTGCTCAGGGCGAACGAGTCGTGCGTGACCAGCACGACCTTGCCCCCGCCGCTGCTGGATGCCGAGGCGTCAGCCTTCGGGGTGTTGTCCGTGCCGATGGCCGAGCAGCCGGTGAGCGCCGCGACGGCGACCGTGACCAGAGCTGCCGTGGTGCGTGCTGCCGTGCTGCGTGCTGCGGTGATGCGTGTGCCGGGGTGACCCGGCCGGTGCGCGAGTGTCCTCGCCATGGTGTCCTCCTCGTGGTTGCAGGAGGGGTGACGCCTGCCTGGGCGGCGCCGTGACGCCCCACGGGCGCACCGGAACCGACCGGGCTCACGTCTGAGACGGCCCGACTCCCTACGCCGGTACTGACCGGATCAGGTTCGAGGGTCTGCGGTTGTCCGCACTCTCAGCGTCCTGCGTCCGGCTGACCGGACGACGCTCCCCTGTCGTTCGCCGCAGATCTTACGCCGACGGAGCCGGCGCGCCGATACGCTCCGAGGGCCGGACCGACCGGGTTGCCTCAGCCGGGCAGCAGTCCGCGGGGAGCAGTCGGTCCACGATCCACAGGAGGAACCGATGGCGGTCCAGACCCAGCTGTTCGCCGGCACGCACGACCAGGCGCTCGCCCGCGCCGAGGCCTTCGAGGCGGCCGAGGAGGCGGCGACGGCACCGCACGTCGACGCCGCGGGCGTGACGCCGTTCGACCTCGAGGCGCTCGGCGAGATCGCCGCCCGCCACGTGCGCTTCGGCACCGGCGACCTCGAGGTCGCGGAGGTGGACCTGGACCACGAGCGGCTCTTCCAGCTGTCGACGTTCCTGTGCGAGGTGCTCGTCGAGCTCGGCGCGTCCGAGGACCCCGAGGCGCTCTCCGACGTCGCCGTCGAGTGGGCGGCGTGGGAGGAGATGGCTGCCTCGTCGCAGGACCTGCTGCCGCTGCTCACGTCCATCGTCGCGCTCGCCACCAACGCGCAGGACTCGGGCGACGACGTCTACGTGTGGGTCGAGGACTGAGCCCGGCTCCTCAGAGCGTCAGGTCGCGGCGACCTCGGTCAGCGGGACGTCGGGGTCCGCCAGGCGTGCCCTGTCCACAGGCGCACCGGCGCGGATGAGCGCCTCGATGTCCTCGGTCACGTCCCAGACGTTGACGTTCATGCCGGCCAGCACCCGGTCGCCGTCCAGCCAGAAGACGATGAGCTCGCGCTTGCCGACGTCGCCACGGATGACGACCTCGGCGGCCGCCGGGTCCGGGACGTAGCCGACGTACTCCATGCCCAGCTCGTACTGGTCGGTGAAGAAGTAGGGCAGCCGCTCGTCGGCGGCCGGCACGCCCTCGATGGTCTTGGCGGCAACCGCGCCGTGCCGCTGCGCGTTGGCCCAGTGCTCGACGCGCAGGTCGATCCCGAGCGTCGTGTGGCGGGCGCGGGCGACGTCGCCGACCGCCAGCACGTGCGGGTCAGCGGTCCGCAGGTGCTCGTCCACCACGACGCCGTTGTCCACCGCGAGCCCGGCGGCCTCGGCGAGCTCGACCTGCGGTGTGATCCCGACGCCCACGACGACGAGCTCGGCGGGCACCACGGCACCGTCGGCGAGCCGGACGCCACTCACCGAGGTGCCGTCGTCGCTGGTCAGGGCCGTGACCTGGACCTCGGTGCGCAGGTCGACGCCGTGCTCACGGTGGAGATCGGCGAAGATCTGCGCGACCTGCGGGCCGAGGACCCGCACGAGCGGGAGCGCCCCGACCTCGAGCACGGTGACGTCCAGCCCGTGCTCGCGGGCGGCGGCCGCCACCTCGAGGCCGATCCAGCCGCCGCCGATGACTGCGACGCGCGGCCGGTGCGTGAACGCCTCGAGGAGGCCGTCCGCGTCGTCGATCGTTCGCAGGTACCGCACGCCGGACAGCTCGGACCCCGGCACGTCGATGAGCCGGGGCCGGGATCCCGTGGCCAGCACGAGGCTGGTGTACGCGAGCCGCTCCGACCCGTCGACGACGACCTCGTGAGCGTCGCGGTCGATGGCGGTGACGGTCCGGCCGAGCCACAGCTCGATGTCCTGCTCGGCGTACCAGGGCGTGGGGTGCAGGAAGGCGACGTCCCGCTCCGCCGTCCCCAGCAGGTAGCCCTTCGACAGCGGCGGTCGCTCGTACGGCAGGTGCGGCTCGCTGCCGATCAGCACGATGCGCCCGGTGAAGCCGTCCTCGCGCAGGGTCTGGGCGACCGTGCCGCCGGCGAGGCTCGCGCCCACCACGACCACCGACGGCTGCGACGGATCTGTTCCAGCGGCGGTGCTCATGCGGTGCTCCTCGTGGACGGTTCAGGGGGTGCGCAGTCCGGTCAGTCCGAGCATGACTCGTCCGGGCGGTCGGCGCTCAGGGCATGGCCAGGCTCAGGAACTCGGCGCGCGAGCGGGCGTCGTCGCGCAGCCTGCCGAGCAGGGCTGAGGTGACGGTGCTCGAGTCGGGTGCGCGGACCCCGCGCAGGCTCATGCACTGGTGCTGGGCCTCGATCACGACCCCGACCCCGCGTGGGTCGAGGTGCTCCTGCAGCCAGCCGGCGACCTGCTGGGTCAGCCGTTCCTGCACCTGCGGCCGGCGCGAGAAGAGCTCGACGACCCTGGCCAGCTTGGACAGACCGAGGATCCGCCCGCCGGGCAGGTAGCCGACGTGGGCGACGCCGGTGAAGGGCAGGAGATGGTGCTCGCACACGGACTGGACCGGCAACGACCGCGCCAGCACGAGCTCGTCGTACCCCTCGTCGTTGGGGAAGGTGGTCAGGTCGAACGCACGCGGGCTGAGCATCTCGGCCCAGGCGCGGGCCATCCGCCCGGGGCTCGCGGCCCGGCTCTCACCCTCGAGGTCGACGCCGAGCGCCGTGAGGAAGGCCGCGGCGGCGGACTCGGCAGCACCGAGGTCCGGCGCGGGACCGTCCGGGACGACGTGCAGGCTGCGCGGCCGGACCGCGGCCCCCGTGACGAGCTCGAGCGACATCGCTGCCTCATCTCTATCGGACGAATATCTCTACGTTAGATCGGTTCGGTTGTATCGTCAACGCATCTGGTCGTTAGAGCGTCGGGAGTGGGCCATGGCGGACCTGGCAGGGAGGGTGTCGCGGATCGCGGCGCTGGCCGACCCGGTTCGCCGCGCGCTCTACGAGTTCGTGGTGGCCCAGCACGAGCCGGTGAGCCGGGAGGCTGCAGCCTCCGGTGTCGGGGTGCCTCTGCACACGGCCAAGTTCCACCTGGACCGGCTGGTCGACGACGGGCTCCTGGTCACCCACTCGCGACGGCTCACCGGCCGGACCGGTCCGGGCGCCGGACGGCCCGCGAAGCTCTACGAAAGGGCTCCCGGTGAGGTGGCGGTGTCCCTGCCCGCGCGTCACTACGACCTGGCCGGGCACCTGCTGGCCGGGGCGATCGAGGCCTCCGTTCGCGAGGGCGTGCCCGTCGACGACGCCCTGCATGCGCTCGCCGCGGCCCACGGCGCCGCCGCAGGTTCCGCGGCCACAGCCGGTTCCGCGGCCACAGCCGGTTCCGAGGCGCTCGCCCAGGCCTACGCGGCCCTGGAGGCGGAGGGCTACGAGCCCCGGCTCGAGGGCCGGCAGATCGTGCTGGCCAACTGCCCGTTCCACGTCCTGGCCGCCGACCACACCGACCTCGTCTGCCGGATGAACCTCGCCCTGGTCGGGGCGCTCGGCGCCGCCACGGGCGGGGGCAGGCTCGAGGCGCGGCTCGACCCTCAGCCTGGCCGCTGCTGCGTCGTCGTGACGGCGACGTCGTAGCCGGATCTGCTCACGCCGTCGCAGCGGCGTCGTGCGGGCGACACCGTGCGGCAGGACCGAGCGCGGGTGGGCGGCCCGCACTACGGTGGCCCCGGACCCATCGGTGCGGTGAAGGAGGACGCGTGGACGAGAAGCAGTCGATGATCGCCAAGGTGATCGGGATCGGCGTCGCGCTCGGGGCCGCCTGGGTCGCGCAGCAGGCCGTCAACGGCGTGTGGCGCGCCACCATGGGCCACAAGCCGCCCAAGCCCGAGGACGAGGGTGACGCGCGGTTCGGCGAGATCGCCCTCGCCGCCGCGATCACCGGCGCGGTCGTCGCGCTCAGCCGGGTGTTCGCCACCCGCGGCGCCGCCAAGCTCATCAAGTAGCGCTCGGGCCGCCCGGCCGGCTGCCCTGCTCCTCGCCCTGCTCCTCGCCCTGCTCCTCGCCCTGCCGGGCCGCCTCCAGGTCCCGGGTCAGCTCGTCCACGACGAGCTCGTCGCTCCTGACCTTGCCCGTCCGGTAGCCCGCGCGTCCCACCATGTGCGCCGCCACCGGTGAGGTGAGCATCTGGAAGAGCACCACCAGCACGAGCATCCACACCGCCGAGCCGCTCCGGATGCGCAGGGCCAGCCCCATCAGCATGAGCGTGACGCCCAGCACCTGCGGCTTGGTGGCGGCGTGCATCCGTGCGAGCAGGCTTCGGAACCGGTTCACGCCGAGGCCGGCGATGAACGACAGCGACGCTCCCGCCAGCAGGCAGACGGCCGAGACGATGTCGGCGAACCTGTCGACGCTCATGACGCGTCCTCCGCGTCGCGTTCGGCCCGCAGGCGCTGCGCCTCGAGCTGGGCGACCTCGTCGCGCGTCAGGACGCGCCCCGCACCCTCGGGCTCGTGGGCGGCGAAGCGGGCGATCGTGACCGCCGAGACGAACCCGACCATCGACAGGACGACGAGGATCGGCACCGTGTCCGTGCGCCGCGACCACGCGGCCTCCAGCGCCACCGCACCGACGATGGTGCTGGTCAGCACGTCCAGGCCGACGGTCCGGTCGAGCATGCTCGGGCCGCGCTCCATCCGGAAACCGGCGAGCGCTGCCGCGCCGGTCAGCAGCACCGCGCAGATCACGACCACGACGCTCATGGGGTGACCACCTGCACCCGTCGGGGGTCGCGCGGGAGGCCGGCCGCGGCCAGCTCCTCGTCGGACGCGATGGCCCGCATGACCCGGGCCTCGGTGTCGAGCACGCTCTGCCGGGCCGCCTCGACCCCGCGAGCCGTCTCGACGTCGAGCACGTGGACGTACAGGCGGCCCGTCCGCCGGTGCGCCTCCACCACGATCGAGCCGGGGACCAGCGAGCACAGGGACGCCGTCAGGGTCAGGTACAGGTCGGAGTGGCTGCGCAGCTGCACGGCGATCACGGCGCCCTGCGGCTCCCGGCGCGGGTCCAGCGCGAGGGCGGCGACCTGCGCGCAGGCGACGACCAGGTCCGTCACGAACCGGTACGCCAGGTAGAGCAGCGGCCGCGGGTGGATCCGGCCGCGGAACTCGATCACCGGCATGGGCATGACGACCGTCGCCACGACGGCCACGGCGGCGCCGGCCAGCACGTTGGCGACCGTGAGGTCCCCCCACAGGAGCACCCAGACGGCGGTCAGCCACAGCACGGAGGCGACGTGGGCCCGCAGGTTCCGGCGTCGGGGGTGCAGGCTCATCCGTCACCCCCCTCGGCCTCGGTGACGTGCGCCGACTCTCCCTCGCCGCGCGACCCGTCGGGCAGGACCGCCTCGATGTACGGCGTCCGCTCGCGCAGGCCGGCGGCCGCGTTGCTCGTGTAGGCGTACAGCGGGCCGGCGAACACCGTCAGCGCCAGGCTGAGGCCCACCAGCGCGCCGGCCGAGCCGACCATGCCGCGCGGCAGCCGCACGTCGGGCGCCGCCGCGGGGGGTGCCTGCCAGAAAGCCTTGTTCCACGCCTTGACCACCGCGTACAGGGTCAGCAGCGAGGTCACGACGCCGCCGGCGACGAGGGTCAGAGCCAGCGGCGTCCCGACCGCGACGCCCGCCTGCAACAGCCCCGTCTTGCCGAGGAAGCCGGACAGCGGCGGGATGCCGGCCAGGCTCATCGCCGGGATGAAGAAGAGCACGGCCAGCACCGGCGCGAGCTTGGCCAGCCCGCCGAGGCGGTCCAGCGACGTCGACCCGCCGCGGCGCTCCATCAGGCCCACGACCAGGAAGAGGGCTGTCTGGACGGTGATGTGGTGGGTCACGTAGAACACCGACGCACCCAGCCCGCGCTCGCTGGACAGGGCGATGCCGAACACCATGTAGCCGATGTGGCTGACGAGGGTGAAGGACACGAGCCGCTTGATGTCCTTCTGCGCCACTGCGCCGAGGATGCCGACGAGCATCGTCGCCAGCGCCGCCCACAGGAGCAGGTCGTCGACGCGCCCGCCCGGGAACAGCAGCGTCTCGGTGCGGATCAGCGCATACACGCCGACCTTGGTGAGAAGGCCGGCGAACACGGCGGTCACCGGCGCCGGGGCCGTCGGGTAGGAGTCAGGCAACCAGGCCGACAGCGGGAAGATCGCCGCCTTGATCCCGAACGCGAGCAGCAGCAGCACGTGCAGCACCAGCTGGACCGTCGGGTCGAGCTCGGGCAGCCGCAGGGCGAGCTGAGCGAGGTTGACGGTGCCGGTGGCGGCGTAGATCAGGCCGATGGCCAGCAGGAACACCATCGACGAGACGAGCGAGACGACCACGTAGATGGTGCCCGCGCGGATGCGCTCACCGGTCCCGCCGAGGGTGAGCAGCACGTAGGAGGCGGCCAGCAGGATCTCGAAGCCGACGTAGAGGTTGAACAGGTCGCCCGAGACGAAGGCGTTCGCGACGCCCGCGCAGAGCACCAGGTAGGTGGGGTGGAAGATCGCGACGGGCGTCTCCCGGTCTCCGTCGGCGACGCCCTGCGCGAGGGAGTAGACCAGCACGCACAGGGTCACCGCCGACGAGATGGTGAGCATGAGCGCGGAGAGGTTGTCCGCCACGAGGTCGATGCCGACGGGTGCGGCCCAGCCACCCACGTCGACCACCAGCGGGCCGTTGCCGACCGCGAGCAGGAGCGTGACCGAGGCCAGCAGGCCGAGCGTCAGGGCGGCGACGGAGATGACCCGCTGGGCCGCGACGTTGCGCCAGCGCACGAGCGTCAGCCCCGCCCCGACGAGCGGCAGGACGACGGGCAGCGGCACGACCCAGGTCAGGTCGCTCACTGAGCCACCGCCTCGTCGTCGTGGCGCGGGTCGTCGTGAAGCGTCTCGTCGTCGGCTGCCCCGGCGTGAGCGGTCTCGGCGTGAGCGGTCTCGCCGTCCAGCTTCTCGTCGTGGACCATGTCGTCGTGCACGGCGGCCGCCTCGTCGTCGAGGGTGTCCGTCCCGTCGTCGTCGGCGTCCAGGTAGGCCGCCAGGTCGGAGGCCGCGCGCCTCGCGACCGCGCGGTCCTCGAGGTCGTCCTGCACCTCGTCGTGACCGTGCAGCTGCCAGGAGCGGTACGCCACCGCCAGCAGGAAGCCCGTCATGCCGAGCGTGATGACGATCGCCGTGAGCACCATCGCCTGCGGCAGCGGGTCGCTCATCTTGTCGACGGGCGTCTGGCCGATGATCGGCGCACCACCGGCACGGCCCCCGGCGACCAGGAACAGGAGGTTGACCCCGTTGCCCAGCGCGATGATGCCGAGCAGCACCCGCGACAGGCTGCGCTCGAGCAGCAGGTAGACGCCCACGGTCACCATCACGACGATCACGGCGACGAGCACCAGGTTCGGCGGCGCGGGCGTCACGTCAGCACCTCCCCGACGACGGTGGAGCGCGGCGCCTGGGCCTGGCGGCCGCCGCCGGTGCCGGCGTCCTCGTCGCGGGCGTCGGCCTCCGCGTGCAGGTCGATCTCCGCGCCGAGGCTGCGCAGGATGTCGAGCACCAGGCCGATGACCACGAGGAACACCCCGAAGTCGAAGAAGAGCGAGGTGACCAGGTGGATCTCGCCGATCACCGGTACGGCGACGTCGATGATGACGCTCTGCAGCACCGAGCCGCCGGCCAGCAGCGCGACCAGCCCGACGCCCGCTGACAGGAACAGCCCGAGCCCGAGGAGCAGGCCGGGGTGGACCGGCGCGGCCTCGCTCAGCTCGTAGCGACCCCCGGCCAGGTACCTGACCATGAGCGCGATCCCGACGACGAGGCCCGCAGCGAAGCCACCCCCGGGGGCGTTGTGGCCGGAGAACAGCAGGAACACCGCGAACACGATCATCGAGTGGAAGAGGACACGGGTGGCCGTCTCGAACAGGATCGAGCGGCGGTGCGGTGCGACGGTCTCCCCACCGCGCAGCCACTCGCGCTGCCGCCCCGCGTGCTCGGACGTGACCTGGTCGGTCGACCCGCGCAGCGCGGCCATCATGTCCGGGAGCTCACCCCACACCACCGACCCGCGCGCGAGAGCGTCCTCGGTGCTCGGCAGCTCGGCGCCGCGTCGGCTGAGGAACACCAGCGAGGCGATCCCGGTGGCCGCGACCAGAAGCACGGAGATCTCGCCCATCGTGTCCCAGGCCCGGATGTCGACCAGGGTCACGTTGACGATGTTGTGGCCGCCGCCCCAGTGCAGCGCCTCGGCGGGGAAGTCGACGGAGACCGGGTCGCGCAACCGGGCCCCCGGCACGACGAGCGCTAGCAGACCGACGGTGAGCCCGACGAGAAGTCCCACCGCCAGCCGCACCCAGCGCCCACCCGCGAGCGGCCTCACGGAGAAGTACGGGGGCAGCCGGCGCAGCACCAGCACGAAGACGACCAGCGTGACCGTCTCCACCAGCACCTGGGTCAGTGCGAGGTCGGGCGCGCCGTGCAGCAGGAACAGACCCGCGACGGCGTACCCGGCCGCACCGGCGAGCATGACGGCCTTGAGGCGTCGTCGGGCCCGCGCCGCGAGGATCGTGGCACCTGCCGCGAGGCCACCGGCGGCGAGCTGGACAGGTGTGTCCCAGCCGCGCAGCGTCACCTCCGGGATGCCGCCCTGGAGGAGGGCGCCGCCGACGAGGGCGACCAGCACGAGCAGGATCGTGCCCAGGTACAGGGGCAGCGAACCGCGCTGGGTGAAGGCGGTCACGTCTGCGGCGACGTCGTCCAGGCGGCGCATCGAGCGGCGGTAGATCCGGTCGGCGTCGAGCGGGAGGTGCAGGCGCGACTGCCCTACCTCGACCCGCGTCCTGGCGACGAACAGCCCCGCACCGGCGAGCAGGATGGCGAGACTGATCCACAGCGCGGGCGTGGCCCCGGCCCACAGGGTCAGGTGACCGGCCGGGCCGGGGTGGGCGTCCGCGTGACTGGCGACGAGCCGCTCGACCGTGTGCGGGAGCAGGCCGGCCAGCAGCCCGAGCAGGGCGAGCACCGCGGCGGGTGCCAGGAGCACCAGCGGCGGCCGGCTGATGGTGATCCGCTCCCACCGGGTCCCGTCGTCGGGCGTGACGACCACCGGAGGCACGTCGCCCGCGCGACCGCCGAAGGCCCCCCACCAGAACCGCAGCCCGTATGCGACAGTCAGCACCGAGCCGACCACCACCGTCGCCAGGACCAGCCCGCCGCCGGTCCCGTCGTGCAGGACGGCGTCGAGCGCTGCCTCCTTGCCCACGAAGCCCAGGAACGGGGGCAGCCCGACCATCGCCGCGACCCCGAGTGCGCCGACCAGCGCGGTCAGGGGCAGCTCGCGACCGACCCCTCGCAACCGGCGCAGGTCCCGCGTGCCGGTGGCGGCGTCCACCACGCCGACCACCAGGAACAGCGCCGCCTTGAACATCGCGTGCGCCAGGAGCATCGCCAGCCCCGCCAGCGCCGTCGCCCGGCCGCCCAGGCCCACCAGCACGATGAGCAGTCCGAGCTGGCTGACGGTCCCGAAGGCCAGGAGCAGCTTGAGGTCGTACTGGCGCAACGCCCGGTAGCCGCCGATCAGCAGCGTGAGGCACCCCAGCGGCAGGATCACCGCGCGCCAGGCGGGCAGCGCCGCGAACGCCGGTGCGAGCCGGGCCACCAGGTACACGCCCGCCTTCACCATCGCCGCGGCGTGCAGGTACGCGCTGACGGGGGTCGGCGCGGCCATGGCTGCCGGGAGCCAGAAGTGGGACGGGACCAGCGCCGACTTGGTCGCGGCACCGACCAGGAGGAGCACGACGGCGACGGTCACAGCGGTGCCGGTGGGCGGGTCCGCCAGCACGGCCGAGAGCCGGTAGGTCCCGGCGGCGGACCCGATGAGGATGACCCCGACGAGCATGGCCAGCCCGCCCGCCGTGGTGACGACGATCGCCTGCATCGCGGCCCGGCGGGAGGCCTTGCGGTCCGCGTAGTGGCCGATGAGCAGGTAGGAGAAGACGGTGGTCAGCTCCCAGAACACGTAGAGCAGGAGCAGGTCGTCGGCGGCGACGAGGCCGAGCATCGCCCCCGCGAACGCGACCAGGACGCCCGCGAACCTGCCCAGCCCCTCAGCCGTCGCGGAGAAGTACGCCGACGAGTAGATGAGCACCAGGGCCCCGACGCCGCCGACGAGCAGCACCATCACCCAGGAGAGCGTGTCGAGCCGGAAGGCCAGCTCCAGACCCAGCGTGGGGACCCATCGGACGACCTCGGTGGGTCCGTGCCCGGCCATGACGTCACCCGTCCACCGCAGCGCCCAGACCAGCGCCGACGCGGGTGCCAGAGCGAGGACGAGGAAGGCCCGACGACCCCACCACCGCACCAGCAGGGGCGCGCACAGCGCTGCGACCGCATGCACGGCGAGGAGGTCAAGCACGGCCACTCCGTCCGGTCGATGGGCGGTGGTCGGTCGGTTCAGGGCGAGGGGGACGCCGCGAGGCGGCAGGGCGAGTCTACGGGGCGACCTCGGCCGCCCCGCCGGGAGCGGCTAGCGTGACCGCGTGCAGCCCCTGCAGATCGCCGCCGTCGTGATCGCCCTCCTCGCAACGGTCGTCGGCGTCACGGTCTTCGCGCTCGGGGTGCGCGCGATCGTGCGGACGGTCGGCATCGGTGGTCCCGCGCCCGACCGCCGCAGCGCCCCGGGCCGGCGGACCTGGCTCGCGCTGGGGGTCATCCTCGGGCACCGGCGGTTCCGCAACCGGCCGGTCATCATCGTCGCCCACTGGCTCGTGATGATGTCCTTCCCGATCCTCTTCCTCACGCTGGTCTCCGGCTACGGGCAGCTCGCCGACCCGCACTTCGCGCTCCCGCTGATCGGGCACTGGCCGCCGGTGGAGTGGGTGACGGAGGGGATCGCCTGGGCGTCGCTGCTCGGGATCGTCGCGCTCATCGCCGCGCGGCAGCGAGCGCACCCCCGGCGGGGACGGGCGGCGGCGGGCGCACCCTCGGCCGCGCTGACGACGACGGCCGGGGACATCGCTCCGCCCGGCGCGCGGGCGGCGCGGTTCTTCGGCTCGAACATGGGCCAGGCGTACTTCGTCGAGGCGATCGTCGGTGGCGTCGTGCTGGCGGTGCTCCTGCTGCGCGGGCTCGAGTACGCGCTGGCGCGCTCGTCGGCAGACAGCGGTGGCACGACGACGCACTTCCCGCTGACGGCGTGGTTCGGGCAGTGGTTCGCCGGGTGGCCGGTCGAGCGGATCGAGGCGGCGATCGTCGTCGTCGCCCTGGTCAAGATCGTCACGTCGATGCTGTGGATGTACGTCGTCGGACGCCGCCCCGCGATGGGTGTGTCCTGGCACCGGTTCCTCGCGGTGGTCAACGTGTGGGCGCGCCGCGAGCTCGACGGCTCGCCCGCCCTCGGACCCGTGCCGCCGGTCCGCGCCGGTGGCGTGCCGGTCGACTTCGAGGACCTGGACAACCTGCCCGACGACGCCCGCCTCGGGGTCGGGCGCATCGAGGACTTCACCTGGAAGGGCCTGCTCGACTTCTCCACCTGCACCGAGTGCGGGCGCTGCCAGGAGCAGTGCCCCGCGTGGAACACCGGCAAGCCCCTGTCACCCAAGCTCGTCGTGCTCGCCCTGCGCGACCACGCCTACGCGAGCGCCCCCTACCTCGCGGCGGCCCCGAACGCGTCGACCGAGCCAGGCGGGCACACCTCCTCCACAGGTCACGTGCCGCTCCCGGGCACCACAGCCCACTCGGCCCTGCCCGGCGCCTCCACAGCCCACGCGGACCTCGACGTCCTGAGCCTCGTCGGCGACGTCGTCGACCGGGACGCGCTCTGGGACTGCACCATGTGCGGCGCCTGCGTCCAGCAGTGCCCGGTGGACATCGAGCACGTGGACCACATCCTCGACATGCGGCGCAACCAGGTGCTCATGGAGGCGGCGTTCCCCGACGAGCTCGGGCCGATGTTCACCAAGCTCGAGCGGCAGTCGAACCCGTGGGGCATGGCGGCGCGCGCGCGGCTGGACTGGGCCAAGGGGCTGCCGTTCCCGGTCCCGGTCATCGGCCAGGACCTCGAGGACGCGTCCGAGGTCGACTACCTGTTCTGGGTCGGCTGCGCCGGCGCCTACGAGGACAAGGCCAAGCGCACGACGCGCGCCGTCGCCGAGCTCCTCGACCTCGCCGGGGTCAGCTTCGCGGTGCTCGGCAGCGGCGAGTCCTGCACGGGCGACCCGGCCCGGCGCGCGGGCAACGAGTTCCTCTTCCAGACCCTCGCCCAGGCCAACGTCGAGGTGCTCACCGAGGCCAAGGCCCAGCGCATCGTCGTGACCTGCGCCCACTGCTTCAACACACTCAGCCGCGAGTACCCGCAGCTCGGCGGCCGGTACGACGTCGTGCATCACACCGAGCTGCTGGACACCCTCGTGCGCGACGGCCGGCTGGTTCCGGTGGCCGCCGGTGGGGCCGGTCCAGGCTCGGCCGAGGGCGCGTCGGTGACCTACCACGACCCGTGCTACCTCGGGCGGCACAACAAGATCTACACCCCGCCGCGCGAGCTCATCGGAGCGCTGCCGGGCGTCACCCTAACCGAGATGCCCCGCACGCAGGAGCGGTCGTTCTGCTGCGGCGGCGGCGGCGCCCGCGTGTGGATGGAGGAGACCGCGGGCACCAGGATCAGCACGGACCGGGCCGCCGAGGCCATCGGGACAGGTGCGCGGACCATCGCCACCGCCTGCCCGTTCTGCACGGTCATGCTCACCGACGGCGTCGCGGCGAACGGCCGGGGGACCGGCGACGACGCCGTGACGGTGGTCGACGTGGCGCAGCTGCTGCTGGAGTCGGTGCGCCCGACGCCGCCGGTCTGACGGGGCTCGTCGGGGGCCTGGCCCGGGCTGCGGACCGCCTGGGTCCGGGCATGAGGAGACCCGCTGCGCAGGGGGCTGAACAGCGGGTCTCAAGAGAAACGGTAACACCCCCGGAGCGGATCTGCGCTGCCCGGATTCGAGCTCGTGGAACTTCACCCGCGCTCCCGGACCAGCGGTCCGTGGGGCGTCGGATCAGAGGTCTGCGGGGTCCACGACGAAGTCCATCATGTCGGTGATCTCGCCGCCGACGGCCTGGTGCACGGCCCGTGTGATGGCGATGACGAGGGGCGCCGCGCGCCCACGCTCGACCCGGTGCTGGAGCGAGGGACGCTCCGCCTCGCGCTGCTCGAGGTCCGCCGGCTCCCAGCGCACCCGGTAGGCCACCGCGCCCTGCGACGCCCACGGCACGGCGGCGATCACCGGCGGCAGGAGGGTCTCACCGGACACCTCGAGGGCGATCATCCCGTCGAGCTGAAGGTCCACGAGCGCCCCGTAGCCGTGCATCGGCGGCGGATCCGTCAGGGTCGCGATGTCGCGCTCGTCGGCGACGGCGTGCAGCGCGCGCCGACGCTCCTCGTCGAGGTCCTCGGCACCCGGCACCGGCCGCTCGCCGGTGCCACGCGGCGGGCCCTCCCAGGACGCCGACGGCAGGTTGAGGTAGGCGCGCGGGACGGCCTGCCGCATGACCGCCAGCGCCGCGTCGGGCTCGAGCCAGATGTCGCTCCACACCGTCAGGTCCACCGCCGCGGCCGGGTCGGGCACGAGGACCGCCGCGGCTTCAGCGGCGTCGCGCGGGGCGATCCGGACGGCGCCACCCAGCCGGCGCGCAGCCGCCACCAGCCAGGACACCGTCCGCTCCTCGTCACGCACGGGCAGGCCGTCCGGGAAGGCGCGCCGCAGCCCGTCCCGGTCCCCGCCGACGGCCCACGGCTCAGGTCCGCGCTCGACGGGGGCGTGCGAGACGTAGGCGATCGTCGCGGCCGCGGGCAGGCCCAGAGCCGCGGCGGCTCCGTCGTCCAGCCCGAAGGGACCGTTCAGGGTGCTGTGACGCGAGAGGCGCAGGACGCCGGGCGCGCCCGGGGTGGAGCGCCCGCCGAACACCCCGCCGCCACGCGAGGCCGCGCTGATCGGCTCGACCTCCCACTCGGCGCGCGGGAACCGGCTGACGGCCAAGGTCTCGACCTCGTCGGGTGCGACGTCCGCCGGGAGGACCAGCAGGTGCCGGGACCTGGCGTCGGGCGAGTCGGGATCCAGAGGGGTCAGGGGCATCCCCCGAGCCTAGATCGGGACGTGTTGCCGTGAGAGGTCGGGCGCGTTGCGTGGCCGATGACCTGAGGGTTGACGGGTTCGGTCTGGGTGCGGCCCGCGCCCCGGATGCGGCCGGGACTGTCAGACGGGGCTGCGGTGGAAGTTCTGGAAGGAGCGGGAGGCCGTGGGCCCGCGCTGGCCCTGGTAGCGGGACCCGTAGACCGACGAGCCATACGGGTGCTCCGACGGCGACGACAGCCGGAAGAAGCACATCTGGCCGATCTTCATGCCGGGCCACAGCTTGATCGGCAGGGTCGCGACGTTCGACAGCTCGAGGGTGACGTGGCCGGTGAAACCCGGGTCGATGAAGCCGGCAGTGGAGTGCGTCAGCAGACCGAGCCGCCCGAGCGACGACTTGCCCTCGAGCCGCGCAGCGACGTCGTCGGGAAGGGTGACCGCCTCGAACGTCGACCCCAGCACGAACTCTCCGGGGTGGAGGATCAGTGCCTCGCCGGCCTCGACCTCGACGAGGCGGGTCAGGTCGGGCTGGTCCTCGGCCGGGTCGATGACCGCGTACTTGTGGTTGTCGAACAGCCGGAAGTAGCGGTCGAGCCGCACGTCGATGCTCGACGGCTGGATCATGGCCGGCTCGTAGGGGTCGAGCGCCACGCGCCCTGACTCGAGCTCGGAACGGATGTCGCGGTCGGAGAGCAGCACGGCCACACGCTAGCGGGTGCGGACACGACGAGGGCCCCTCGGAGTAAGCGTCCGAGGGGCCCTCGTGTGATCATCAAGCATCAGCCGCCGGTTGCCCGGAGACCTCCGCCCCGCTCTGGCGATGCGGCCGACCCGGATCGCGGTTGCCCGCGGCTCCGATCGAGACGATCACCTTCCGGTCCGTTCGGACACCCGCGTCGCCATCCGCAGCTCGAAGGGTTGCCCCCGCGAGGTGGTCCGCCGTTCTCCGGTCGGTTCGGCGCCTCCGGAGGTCCGTCAGGTGCAGGTTGCCCCGCTCCGTCTGTCGTTCCGGTGTCGCCGTTCGGGGAAGTTCTAGTCCTGCCGGCGAGGGGCTCGCAAGCAAATGGACACCCCAGTTTGGCGGGCCAGTCCGTGCACAGCACTGTCCACAGACGCCCCTGTTCACGCGGGGACCGACGCACAGGGCTGTGGACAAAAGATGTGCATGTCGCCGCGGGCGGGTGGGGAGGGAGTCACCGCCACGCTCGCGGAAAGGTCCCGAACCGGCCTCGCTCGATCATCCTGGGGATCTCACGAGTCAGCACGACGGCTCAGCCCGGCCAGGTATGATCGTCGTCGCGTGTCCGGCGACGGACGCTCGCGGGTGTAGTTCAGTGGCAGAACTTCAGCTTCCCAAGCTGATAGCGCGGGTTCGATTCCCGTCACCCGCTCCCATCCATCTGCTCGGCGTTCATGGCCCTGCCGCGTCGCACGGCCTGCGACCTCGTTCTGGCCGGCGCTCTCCCTCACGGGAGCCCTGTCATCTCGGACGTCACCGGAGTACGGTCGTAATCCGCTGCTCTGGACCCCAGTGGCGTCCGTCCTCGTCGACGACCGCAAGGGGTTCGCCATGGAGCATCCGCGTGAGGTGCAGCGCCCACTCTGGTCCCTCGAGCCACCGTCGGTGAGCGTCGTCGCCTTCTGTGACGGAACGAGGCTGACTCTCGACGTGCACGGCGAGGCCGACCGATTCACCGCTGGCCGGATGCTCGCCGAGCTGTCATCGGCCCTGGGTCCGCACCTGGTGCTCGCCCGAGTCGACCTCACCGACCTCGCGTTCTGCGACCTCGCCGGTTCAGACGCCCTTCATACCTTCGTCGAGGAAGCGGCCGGCCGCGGCATCGTCGTCGAGCTGCACGGGATGTCCGCGCTCCTCGCCCTCATCTACAGCACGTTCCCTCCGGTCGCTGGCGCCGTCGCGGAGGACGTTCTGGTCGGGACGCGTCAGGGTCGCATCAGCCCGGACACCCTGGCCGGCTCGGTGATGACGTAGGTCGCGACCTCGCCCAGGCGATAGTTGTGGTCCCGCGCAAACTCCCGCATCAGCCCGAAGGCCTCGTCCACGCTGACGCCGTGAATCCGGGAGAGCGCGCCCTTGGCCTGCTCGATGACGATGCGGCTGTTCAGCGCGGCGTGCAGCTGCTCGGTCAGCATCTCCCCGCGGCGGATCGCTCGCTCCTGCATCAGACCGATCGTGGCCGTGTCAGCAAGGGACTGGGCGATGACGAGCTCGTTGGGCTCCATGCCGCCGGTGTGCGTGCTGAAGATATTCATCGCGCCGATGGCCTGGTCGCGCAGGTGCATCGGGACGGCGTGCACCGAGAGGAACCCGGCCTTCACGGCACGTGGCGCGAACTGCGGCCAGCGGTCGGCGGCGACCCGCACGTCGGGGATCATGACCGGCGCCCGGGTGCGGTAGGCCTCCAGGCACGGCCCCTCCGCGGTCTGCACCTGGAAGAGCTCCAGCAGCGTCGTCGCCTCGTCGGAGGCAGCCATGAACTGCAGCTCACCGTGCTGGTCGGCGAGCAGCACCCCTACGGCGGCTGCGTCGATCAGCTCGGCGGTCCGGCTGGTCACCATCTGGAGGAACTCGATGATGTCGAAGTGGCTGACGAGCGTGTCGGACACCTCGACGAACACCTCGGCCAGTCGCTCCGCGGAGACCGTTGCCATCGTTGCCCCTTCTCGCCCGTCCGTGCCGCTTACCGATTGTCCTGCGGGAGTCATGTCGCGTCATTGTCCAGCCGCAGCCGGCCGGCGACGACGTCCCGTGCGATGTCACCGAGCCTGCGCTCGTAGGCGAACGCATGTGCGCGCAGTCGGACCATGGCCTCGTCGACGGAGATTCCCAGGTCGACCGTGACGATCCCCTGAGCCTGATACAGCTCGGTTCGATAGCTCATCATCTCGTCCAGCGCACCCTGACGCGCGCCGACGTCCGCCCCGGCCTGCGCATCGAGCAGGTGGGACACCGTGACGTCGGCGAACGTGAGAGCGAGTGCCATGGCGGCACCGTCGAGGCCGGCCGGATCCCGCCGGTAGACGTCCAGGACCCCCAGACGCGCTGCGCCGACCTGCAGCGGGAAGGCGAACACCGCCCGCACGCCCCGCTGGAGCACGGCGGGCGCGTACATCGGCCAGCGTGCGAGGGCGGCGGACGCCACGTCCGGCTCCAGGACGGGCCGCCGGCCCGCCAGGGCGTCGACGCACGGCCCCTCGCCGAGGGTGAACTGCAGCTCCTCGAGGTACTCGCACTCCGGGTCGGAGGCGACGGTCAGCTCGGTGACGCCGTGACGGTCGACCACGCTGACGCCGGCGCCCGAGGCGGGGAGGGCGCGCACCGCCGCGGCGCACAGCCGCTGGAGCCACCCGGTCACCCTGTCCTCCGGGTCCGCGGTCGTGGGCTCAAGGTCGATCAGCGCGCGAACGGCCCGCTCACGGCCCTCCCGCTCAGCCATCAGCGTCGACCCCCACGCCGCCGAACGTCCGGTGCGAGGCACCCCCGCCGCGCTCGGCCTCGTACATCGCCTGGTCCGCGTCCTGGACGAGCTGGCCGGGCGGTTGGGCGACGTCGACGAGGACCGCCGAAAGCTTCTCCTGCTCGCCCATGCGTTTTGCCCCGCTCCGGGTTGGCCCGCGAGGTCTGGACGGGGGTGTGGACACAGCATCGCGCAGTTCGGGACGCCGCGCGCGGGGCGGCGTCCGGAGTCACCACGTCCGCGGAACACCCTCAGCCGGATGAACGGAGAGCCGGCGCGCCTCGCCAGCGTCTTCGGCAGTCCGCCGGCAGCGTCGCTCGACGACGCGCTGCGCGTCGTCGATGCGATGCCGATGTCGGGGACCGACTGCGCCCTTCCGATGGTGTACGCCGCCCAGAAGGGGCTGTCGGTCCACACGTTCGTCATCTACACGGACAACGAGACGTGGGCGGGGCGGATCCATCCGCACCAGGCCCTCGCCGCGTACCGCCGGCAGTCCGGGATCGCCGCGAAGCTCGCTGTCGTCGGGATGACGGCGAGGGGGTTCTCGATCGCGGACCCCTCGGACGCGGGGATGCTCGACGTCGTCGGCTTCGACGGCGCAGTGCCCTCGCTGATCACGGAGTTCGCGCGTGGGCTCTGAGGACTCAGGCGGGACCCGTCGGCCCGCCAGGGGCGGCACCACCAACGGTGCCGCCCTTCGGCGGGGCGCGGGCAGCTCTGACCCACTGCTCCCGGTGCCGTCACGCGGCACGTCCGACCCCCGAGCGGCACGCGCCCGCGAGCTCCACCGCAAAGCCGCCGAGGCCGACGAGCTGGCCGCCCGCTACCGGCTCGAACGCGACCGCCTCATCAACGGGCTCCGCGCGGAAGACCCAGCCCACTGGAGCTACACCGTGCTCGCCGCTGCCATCGGCTGCAGCCGTGAGCTCGTTGCCCTCGTCACCAAGCGAGCCAGCTAGTCCTCACCGTCCGCGTGAACCCTTGGCGCAGCGGACGACGGCGGGGCGAGGCCTCTGGCGCCGTGCGCCGACTGCCTTCCGGTCGATCGCGGGCCAGCACACACCGCCCGACAGCTCGTTCCGGACGCACGGGACGTTCCCAAACAGCCCTAGGGTCACAAGGCTTGACCCCAAGCGATGATCTTGAATAGGTTCGCCCGTGTCACGCGCCGCGTGACAAGAGTTGCGGGTTGCCTTCACCCGAGGCGACGGACAGGGGGAGAACGTGGCTATTGGCATGCACGTGGCAAGGCGTGTCGGCGCGACTGCGGCGGGTGCCCTGCTGCTGGTGAGCGTCCCAGCAGCATCGCAGGCAGCCGACATCTGGATCCAGAGCCATGGCGGGATCGGCGCGACGTACAAGACCTCCAGCTACGGCGCCCGGACCGGCGCGTACGCCGAGGACACCGCCGCCGACGCCCACAGCGTCAGGGTGTACCACCGTCGCGCCTCGACCACGTTCACTTTGAACGACACGAACGGGTCCGCCCCTGGCACCTACACCTACTCGGAGCGACGCGAGTACATCTCCATGGAGCAGATGTGCGTCGTGAACAGCAACCCCTTCGACTGGCAGTACTGCTCCGATTGGTACGCCTGACAGTGTGCGCGGGGCCGTGGCGCGGCCACGCGCCCCGCGCACGTGCGTGGAGGGATGAGGTCGGAGTCTGTGGACATGCTGGTTGACCTGCGCGAGGTGAGTTTCGGCTACCGGCGCAAGGTCGTGCTGAGCGACGTCTCGTTGGCGTTGCACGCCGGGGAGTCGGTCGCCGTTGTGGGGCCGTCGGGGAGCGGGAAGAGCACACTCGCCTCGATCGTGGCGACATTGGTCCGCCCCCATGGGGGCACAGCACTCATCTGCGGGCACGACGTGTCTCGCCTGTCTCGGCGCAGCCTCGCCGAGCTGCGCCGGCGGTCGCTGGGGATGGTCTTCCAGGGCGCCGAGCTGCTGCCGACGATGACAGCTGTCGAGAACGTGGCACTACCGGCCATGCTCGACGGCTGCTCCTGGACCGAGGCGAGTGCCCGCGCGGTCGCGCTCCTCGGCGACCTTGGGGTGGGGCAGGTCGACACCCCGGCCGCCACCTTGTCCGGAGGTGAGGCGCAGCGCGTCGGCCTCGCGCGGGCTCTCGTCAACGGGCCGGACCTGCTCGTCGCGGACGAGCCGACCGCGTCACTCGACGGGCACACCAAGAGGGTTGTCGCGGACCTTCTGTTCGACCAGATTCGCGAACGCCGTACCGGCCTGCTCCTGGTGTCTCACGATCCGGAGATCGCCCGGCGCGCGGACCGCGTGCTGCGGCTCGACGACGGCACGCTGACGGCGGCCGCGCCTCATCAGGGGCGTCCTGAGTGCGCGTGACGGCGATCTTCCGCACTGGTGATCCGGTCGACGCCGTCTGGCGTTGGGCCGTCGCTCTGAGCAGCTTCCTCGCGGTCGTGGTTCTGTCACTGTTCGCCGCCATCGACCACGAGTTCGACGCGAGCCTGGCCCGCGACGCGGCCCGAAGCCCGATCGCGGTGTACGACGACGCGCCCGTCCGGGACTCGGAGTTCCTCGGATACTGGAGCGGTCGCTTCGACAGGGTCGGGGACCACGAGGTGGGGGTCGACCTGTTCATGCCCACCGGGGACCCGTCGGAGAGCCCGCCAGGGGTCACGGCGTGGCCCCGCCCGGGGGAGGTCTACGCATCGCCTGCCCTCGTCGCCGCACCCGGCGGCGTCGAGCTCATCGACCGCTACGGGACGCTCGTCGGCACCATCGACCGAGATGTCCTCGCCGACCGTGCGGAGATGACGCTCTATGTGGGGGTCGACCCACAGCTCGCCGAGCCGACGGCGGTCAGGTGGCCCGTGACCGGCTTCGGACTCGACATCAATCCCCTCAACGGAGACACCGGCTACTTCGGGTCTGCCCTCTATCACTCGCATCGCGGTGCCGGTTTTCTCCTGGTTCTCGTCTTCGCCCTGGCGCCGCTGCTGGTCCTCGTCATCGTGCTGTCGCGGCTCGGTGGTGAGCGCCGGGACGCGACAGTCAGCCTTCTGACTGCACTCGGTGTCTCGCGCGCCCAGGTGTCGGGTGCGCTCTGGCAGGCGGTGCGACTCCCCCTCCTGTCGGGAGCCGGCGTCGGCGGCGCGCTCGTCCTCGCGCTCGAGTGCACGTCCTGGACGGTGCCCTACACGGGCTACCCGATGGCGCCGTCGCCCGATGCCCGGCTGGTGGCGGCGGTCGCGATGTGCTGCGTCTTGGGTGCGACACTCACCTGGGCTGCCCTGTGGCTCGGGATCCGACCACGTCGCAGTGTCTTCGCCTCACCACGGCCCGTGGTCGCAGAGCGCCGAAGCACCACCCGGCCCATCTGGCTGCTGCTCGTCGTCCTGACAGGGGCGAACTGGCTCTACAGCCTGGTCGTTCTCGGCAACCCGCACTTCGGTGCCGTCGTGCTCTTCGTCGGCGTCGTGCTGTCCATGCTCCTTCTCGGCCCGGCGACAGCACGAGTCCTGCAGGCCATCGCTGGGGGGATCGTCAGCCTGTCGCGTCGGCGGGATCGGCCAACGGCACTGGTGATCGGACGAGAGCTGTCGGTGATGGCGCGCTCAGCCGTTCGGGCGACTGTGTTCATGGGCGTGGTCGCTCTCACCGCGACCTTCGCGACGTTGGTCGCGAGCCAGCCGGTCCCGCTCGTGCAGCAGGCGCGGGCCGCCAGCGATGTGGCCGAGGGCCGTGCTCTCGGCATCACGACCGCGGACGGGGCCACCTGGCTGCCGCGACTGGCCGCGTCCCTGCCCCCTCACGAGCACCTGGTTGACCTCATCCAGGGGTTGGGAGTCGAGGGCGTGCAGCTGACGGCGACGTGTGCCACGCAGGAAGCGCTGCTCGGCGACTGCGTCGGAGGCACTCAGGGCACGATCGGCTCGGTGATCGCCGATGTCCCGGACGCGTTGCGCGCATGGGGGGTGACGACGAGCTCGGTCGTGACCACCGCCGAACCCGTCGCAGGCCTGGTGCTCGTGGTGAGCGACAACAGAACCCCGGTGAACGCGGCGTCGCTCGCCGACGGGATGCGCGGCCTGGTCAGCCCTGTGCCCCTCATCTCCGAACCTGGAGCGCAGTGGATCGTGGGCGCGCAGGTCGGGCTGCGGCAGACGAGGTGGATCACCGCCGCCGCAACCCTGGCCGTCGTCCTCGCGATGCTGATGGGAGCCGCGACCCTCTTCGCCGAGGTCGTGCGGATGCGCCGACGCCACGAACTCTTCACCGTGTACGCGGGCACGTTCGCACGCCACCTCGGACTCGGTGCCGGACTTGTCGGGCTCCCACTCGCGCTAGGCGGTGTCCTCGGGGCTGCGACCGGACTTCTGGCCAGCTGGAGCGCCGTCCAGCTAGGGAACGCATCCGCGGCGTCAACCGGCAGCCTGCTCGGCACCCTGCTGGTCGTGACCGCCGTGGTGGCGGCGTGCTCGAGCGTCGTGGCAGCGCTCGCCACCGGGACGCGGGGGCTCGGCTGACCTTCCCCCGCTCCCGCGCCAACCTCCCCGCCGAGCCCGGTCCCGACCGGTGCGAGCGGGCCCAAGCGCGGGCTGGTGCGCGGCTGGGGGCTCTTCTCCATCACGCGCACTTCGTTCCGTGCCAGGCTCGGCGGCGCCACGCCTGAAGGACACCCACCGCACCGGAGAGGGGTCGACGTTGTCGGGACTGACTCTCTTCCTGCTCAGCGTGGCGCTCTACGCCGGCATCCCCCTCCTCATCGCCACGCGCCGCACCCGATTCCGGTTCGCCCTCCTCTACGCCCACATCGCCGGTGTCCTTGACGCTCGGCGGACTGCTCGGGGCGGTCTACGTCCTGCCGCTCACGGGTGACGTCGCGCTCCTCGCCGGCCAGGTCGCGTATGGCGCGTTCATGTTCTCCACGATGGTCACCGTCATCATCGGGGGCGATCTCCAGGTCGTGCGCAACGTCATCATGCTCACGGTCAGCGTGGACACGCTCGTGTACCTGATCTTCCGGATCAGCCAGGCGGCGCTGAGCTCTTCGGGGATCCCGGACCCGTTGGGAGTGCCGTCGAGCATCTTCGGCCAGTCGCTACGGATCGTGGTGTCCGGCGGCCTCCTGATCATCGCGGAGCTGCTGCTGCTCCTCGGGATCCTGGAGGTGGCGAAGCGGCGGCTTCCGAGCGCCGCCATGGCGCCCGTCTACCTGCTGGCCTACGTCGGGATCCTCACCCTGGACGGAGTGCTCTTCCCTGCGCTCGTCCTGCTGCCGCCGGACGGGCTCGGTGCCTTGATCAGGTCCGGCGTCGAGGCGAAGTTCCTGCTGGCCGTCGCCTTCTCCGTCCCGCTCGGGCTGTTCGTCGCGGCCTACCGGCCGACGCTGCTCCGCTTCGAGGCGACAGAGCTCCACCTGCACACCCTGATCTCAGCCTCT
>DASXVR010000010.1:0-13289 GCA_036504175.1 Actinotalea sp.
GCGCGGTCGGACGACCATCCGGCTCGCTCGTCCGCGAGGACGACGACCCACACACCGACGTCGTGCAGGTGTGCCACCGCCTCGCGGTCGAGGTGCGGGAGCTCGGCGGACAGCACCGCCACGACCCCCAGCCCTGCCGCCGCCGAGCCCAGGAGCTCCGCCAGGTCCGGGCAGCGCCGTGCGACGGTCACGGCGTCACCCGCCAGCGCGAGCGACTGCACCACCCGCGCCTCGGCCGGCCCGAGCACCGCGCACAGGACGGCAGCGCTCACGGCCGCCGCACCGACCCCGGGACCGCCACCACCTGCACGGAGCCGTCATCGGCCAGTGCCTGGAGCACCCCCGGCAGGTCCGTGGTCGGGACGAGCACCTGCACGGTCGCGCGCGAACCCACCGAGAACGCACCGTCCGGCTCGACCACCTCCGCGACCGTGAGCCCTGACGACAGCAGGCGTGGCGCCGGGTCGCCCGCCGTCGCCCGACCACCCTGGTCGACGGGGTCCGCGACGAACCAGAGGTCCACCAGGGAACCCTCGACCACCCCGCTCGACAGGGCGCCGTCAGGGGTCACCGCGACCGGTCGGACCCCGACGGCGTCCGCCCGGGCGAGCGCCGAGACCGGCACCAGCTCACCGTCGCCCACCGTCCGCACGGCCACCAGGTCCTCGGCGAGGTCGTCGGGGGTGAGGTAGGCGCCAGCCGTGCCGGGCAGCCGCACGTCCTGCACGACGAGGTGCGCCGGGTCCACCACCTCGCCGGGGACGAGCGGCCCGTCGGCGGCGTAGACCTGGGTCGTGTGCCCGGCCGCTGTCATCAGCCACGATCCGAGGCTGACGGATGCCGCCACCAGGAGCACGCCGACCAGCAGGCGGGGATCACGCCAGCCGGGCCTGCGCAGCCGGAGCGCCGGCGGGCTCGGATGGGTCGACTGGTCCACGACGGTGCTCAGCAAGCCCCTGCCCCCCTGCTCGACGACGACCGAGGTCCGCGCCACGCGCGCCGCTCCCGAGGGCGCGCAGCGCGGACGCAGATCGGTCCGGTGTGCCCCTATTGTGCCGGTTCGCAGGGCTACGGGAGGCCGGTTGTGGACACTCACCCGACGGCTTCACGGCATGCGAGACTGCCGCCATGGCCGCGCGCTTCCTGACCCTGGCTGACGTGACCGAGGTGCTCAACATCTCGGCGCCACAGGCGTACGCCCTGGTGAGGAGCGGTGAGCTGCCCGCCATCCAGATCGGCGGACGGGGCGTCTGGCGGGTCGAGGCGTCCGAGCTCGAGGCCTACATCCAGCGGATGTACGCGCAGGCACGGTCCCGTGCCGAGGTGGCGGCCGGCCCGTCGCAGGCGCCCCTGTCAGAGGGTGCTGACGACCTCTAGCCGCGCGAAGGCCACCGCCTGGCGCTCGCCCGTCGGACGGCCGTCGTCCTCGAAGGCGAGCCCGACGTCGAGGTGGTCGGCCCCGACGGCGTCGATCCGGCCGCGCACCACCGCTCCCGACGCCGTCACCCGCACGAGCGAGCGGTCCCGCGCGATGGCGCGCAGGGCGTGGCCCAGCCCGAGGCGGCGCAGGACGGCACCGGCGGGCGCCGCCGACCCGGGAGGCAGGCCGGAGACTGTCGCCACGGCCGTGATCGGCACCAGGTGCTCGGTGACCCCTGTCCCGACGAGGACCCAGGCGGCAGCCGCATCGACGACCGTGCCCTCCAGCCGACGACCGCCCACCACGGTGATCGCGAGCGGACGGCCGACAGCCGCACGGAGCCGGTCGGCGAGGAGGACCGCCGCCCGTTCGGCGCGCGTGACGTCGGCGACCTCCTGGGCCCGGGCGTCGGCGTCGGCAGCCGCCAGCTGCAGCTCCATGTCCGCGAACAACGCATCCCACCGCATGCCCGAACGCTAGGGCACGGGCGGGTCGGCGCTCGTCGCCGTGTCCACAGCCCCGTGCACCCTCTGGACATCACCCAGCGCGACCCAGCATGATCCAGATACATCAAATGACATCAAACGACGCCAACGGATCACATGCAGGGGGCACCACATGGGCGGCAGCACGACCGGAGAGCCTCGGGACACCGGTGGCAGGGCAGGCGACGGCGTCCGGCCGCCCGGCCTGATGCGCTCCGCTCTCGGAACGTTCGTCTCGGCCGCGGTCACCTTCGCCCTGGGCGCCCTGCTCCGTTCCCTCTGGTCCGGCTCGCCGCGCACCCTCGACGTCGGCGTCGAGCTGGTGGTGCTCGGTGCGGGAGCCGTCGCCGGCGTCGTCCTCGCCAGCGGTTGCGGCCTTCTGGCGGCCTCCGCCGTCGCACGGGCCGCGGGCCGCACCTCGAGGCGGCTGGAGTCCTGGGGTGCGCGGATCACGCCGCTCGCGGTCCGACGAGCCCTTGCCGTCGGTGTGACGGCGACCATCGCTGTCGGCATGGCCTCCGCCACCGCCACAGCGGCGCAGGACGACCTCGGGTGGGTCGTCACGAACACCTCCGCCGGGACCACCACCCAGCCCGCCGGTACCGGGATAGATGCGGCGACGACGCTCGGCCCGTCCACAGACCCGACGAGCGCGACAGTGCCCACGCCAGGAGCGTCGACCGCGGAGCGCCTCCTCGACTCGGCCGTGCCGGCTCCCTCCTCGACGCCCACGACGACGGGCGCGGCGACGTTGCCCGGCGCGGCGTCGACGACCAGCCCGCCGGCGCCCGGCGAGGCGACGACGCCCGTCGCGGTACCGGCTCGCACGGCCGGGACCGCCGGTGCCGGGCAGGCCCCGTCGGCCGGCGCCAGCAGGGGCACTCTCGTACCTACCGCCGCGGCGGCGACCGTCGTCGTCGAGCCGGGCGACACCTTGTGGTCCATCGCCCGATCCCACCTCGGCGAAGGCGCGACGGACGCACAGATCGCCTCCGCATGGCCGCAGTGGTACGCCGCCAACCGTGGCGTCATCGGAGCGGACCCGGACCTGCTCCGACCGGGCCAGCGCCTGGTGGCGCCGGCCGGATCGACCGGGGCGGAGGCGGGTCGGTGAGCGCCGTCGCCGTAGCGGTGCCGCACCCGCCCGTGGTGCCCCTGCCCCCATCGGCTTCGTCCCCGCGCCTCATGCTGCCGCCACGCGCCGAGCCTCCTGCGGTGCTGACGCCTGCGGAACGCGCGGGCGCCCTCCTGCCGCAGATCAGGTCGGTGCTGTCACCGGTCACCGAGGCGCCCTGGTCGGTGGCACCCGCCGCCCCCCGCCCGGCCCGTGAGGTGCTGGCCGACCCGACCGACCTGTGCGGCTCGCTCGTCCTGGCCGCCGTGGAGGTCCTCTCGGGGCGACGCCCGCTCGTCCAGCTCACCCGCTGGGTCACGCCGCAGGTGATGGAGCTGCTCGGCAGCGCCGTCCAGCGCCAGGAGGGCAGCGTCTCCCCCAGCCGCGGGCAGGTGCGGGCCGGCGTGGGCCAGACGGCACGAGGCGCGATCGCTCCCGCCCGACGAGGGCGCGCGACGGTGCGGCGGGTCCACCTCTCACGGGTGAACGCCGGCGCGGCCGAGGCGAGTGTCGTGCTGCATGACGGGGAGCGGGTGCGGGCTGCTGCCGTGCGTCTCGAGGTGCACCGCGGCCACTGGCGCGCCACGGTGCTCCAGATCGGCTGAGGCCGACCCACCGCGGGCCGCCCGCCCCTGTGCGCCGGTGGCCCGGGCACAGGGGTGAGGACGACTCAGCGAGCCCTGGACCGGTAGTACTGGCGCCAGATGAGCCGGTGCACGGGGATGAGGCGGGGAATCGCCCGCAGGCCGGGGATGAACGGCAGGAAGAGCAGCAGCAGGACCATCACGGTGATGATGGCCATGATGTAGATGTCGCCGTTGGCTGTCGCGGTCGCGGAGAAGCCCGACTCGGCCTCGCTGTTGAAGAACGGCAGGTTGTACCAGAGCGAGAACGGCGCCAGCCACTGCTGACCTGGGAAGTTGCCCGTCTCGTTCATCATCCCCCAGGTGTTGCCCTGCAGGTTGTTGGCCGTCCCGGCGGCGTCGAGGTAGCCGCCGTCGCCGAAGAACATGATCTGCTTGGTGGTGTTCGTCGTGTAGAAGTCGCCCGCGCTCGGGAGCACCCCGTCGAGAGCGCCGCTCGCCGCCATCGCCACCAGACCGGTGGCCAGCGTGGGCACCGGGCCGTAGTCGCCGTCCGGCACCTTGGTCGCGTCACCGTCCGCCCCCGCGGGGTCGTTCAGCGCGGTGTCGTAGGCGGTCGCCCACGCGGCCTGCTGGTCGGCGGAAGCACCGGTCCAGTCGCCGAGGGCTGAAGCGACGTCGGCCGGCTGCTCCTGCGTGGACAGCGGGGTGATGACGAAGTCGTTCGCCGGGTCGATGGGCTGGTGCACGCCCACCCACTTCTGCAGCATGATCGGCCCGAGGACCTGGCCGTCACCGCCGTCGTTGTAGGGCGGCCCGTACGTGGCCGACTCCGACGTCCCCGCCAGCTCGGCGACCGTGGTCACGTAGAGGTCGTCCGGCATGTCCTTGGCCCAGCCACGGAACGTCAGGGACGGGTCGTCCGGCGAGCTGAAGACCATCGCAAGGATGACGACGAGGACAGCCACGACGACCGTCGCGATCACGCCCTCCTTGACGATGTCGTAGCGGCGGGTAGGGCCGCTCCAGTGGCTCCGTTCCAGGTCTCTCTGCGTCGAGGTGGACATCAGCGGGCTCCCCCGTCGCTCGCGGAACCTGCGCGGATCTCGTCGACCCGCGCGGCGTCCAGGGGTGGCACGACGCCGTGCACGCGCACCAGCAGCACGTGGATGACCACGAGCACCGCGATGACCGCCGGGAGCAGGAAGACGTGCATGAGCATCATCTGGCCGAGGTCGGCCACGTTGAACCATGCCCCGACACCCACGGCGTTCAGGCCGTCCTTGGCCTCGAACGCGATCCACTGGGAGTCGAAGTTCGTCTGCAGGACGTACCCCGTCAGACCCGCGCCGATGGCGACGAGGAAGCAGAGCACTCCGCTGATCCAGGTCTTGGCCCGGTTCCCACGCCATGCGGCCATCCAGAACTTCCCGATGAGGTGGATGGTCATGAACATGAAGAAGAGCTGCACGGACCAGAAGTGCAGGCTGTTGACGAAGAGACCGGTCGAGGACAGGTGGTACCAGGCCGGCCCTTGGAGCGACAGCACGACGCCGGAGGCGATGATCATCGCCAGCGCGGCGAGCGTCAGGACGCCGAACACGTAGATCCAGGACGCCACGTAGGACGGCTGCCTCTCCGGCAGGAGCTTGTCGTACGGGAGGGTCTCCTCCATCCGGCCGCGCAGCCGACCGATCCAGGTCTCTGGCGGAACCGCGTGATCGCCGCGGGTGGCGGTCGCGCTCATGAGTCGTCCTCGGAGTGGTCCCGATCCGTCGGGAACGGGAGGAGCACGGCCAGGACCAGGAGCGCGAGCGTCACCAGGATCGCGATGAGGTTGGGGACGGACACGGAGACCCAGCCCCAGGTGAGGTAGGTGGCGGCGTCGGTGGGGATCAGCGTCGTGAAGCCCATGAGGGCCTTCTGTCTCTAGGACTGAAGCGAGCAGTACTCCGAACCTACGCCGTCGAGGGTGGGCGCGGCACCCCTTGATCGTCTCGGCCGTGTGGCGCTGCGCGCGACCCGTGACGCAGCGGAGGGCCCCACCCGTCGGTGGGGGCCCTCCGCGTGACGTCAGCAGTCGGTGATCCGGCTGGGCCGGCTCAGACGACCTCGTTCTTCCCGTGGCACGCCTTGTACTTCTTGCCCGACCCGCAGGGGCACTGCGCGTTGCGCGGCGTCCCCGGGAAGGTCTGGCCGTCCGCGTGGGCGGGCGCCGCGTCGCCGGACACCGTGCTCACCTTCGGGCTGGCGTCACCGTCCACGCTCGGTGCCGAGTACTGCAGCGGGACCCTGCGCTCAGGACCGTCGAGGCCCTTGGCCACCAGCGTCGGCGTCGCGCCGCGAGCTGCGCCGCCTGCCCGCGCCCCCGCAACACCGAGGGCTGCCCCGGCACCGGAGGCGGCCGGCGAGGCGACGGGGGTGCGCGATGCGCGGGTGCGCTTCGTCGTGTCCACCGCGGGCGCAGCGGCGATCTCCCCCGCGCCGTCCGTCGCGCCCTCAGCGACCTCGTCGGTGGCCGGGGCGAGCTGACCGTCGGTCTGCGCCTCGGCGCCGTCGGCCGGCTCCAGCTTGACCTCGAGGTTGAACAGGAACGTGACCGACTCCTCCTTGATGGCCTCGGTCATCGCCGCGAACAGCTGGAAGCCCTCACGCTGGTACTCCACGAGCGGATCGCGCTGAGCCATCGCGCGCAGCCCGATGCCGTCCTTGAGGTAGTCCATCTCGTACAGGTGCTCGCGCCACTTGCGGTCCAGCACCGACAGGACGACCCTGCGCTCGAGCTGGCGCATGTTCTCCTCGCCGATCGTCTCCTCGCGTGCCGCGTAGGCGTGGCGTGCGTCGGAGGCGATCTCCTCGACGAGGAGGGACTGGGTCAGGCGGGTCGGCCCCCCGGCCTCCTCGAGGACCTCGGCGGGGGTGATCGAGATCGGGAAGACGGCACGCAGGGCCGTCCACAGGCCGTCCAGGTCCCACGTCTCGGGCGTGCCCTCGGCCGTGGCTCCGTCGACGTACGCGGTGACCACGTCGCCGACGAAGTGCTGGATCTGCTCGGCCATGTCCTCGCCCTCGAGGACCCGGCGGCGCTCGGCGTAGATGACCGAGCGCTGACGCGAGAGGACGTCGTCGTACTTCAGGACGTTCTTGCGGATCTCGAAGTTGCGCGCCTCGACCTGCGACTGGGCGCTCTGGATGCCGCGCGAGACGATCTTCGACTCGAGCGGCAGGTCGTCCGGGAAGCCGGCGCGGTTCATCATCGACTCGGCAAGGCCGGAGTTGAACAGGCGCATGAGGTCGTCGGTCATCGACAGGTAGAACCGCGACTCACCCGGGTCACCCTGACGCCCCGATCGACCGCGCAGCTGGTTGTCGATGCGGCGGGACTCGTGACGCTCGGTGCCGAGCACGTACAGCCCGCCGAGCTCGACGACCTCCTCGTGCTCGGAGGCGACCGCGTTCTTGGCCTCCTCGAGCGCGGCCGGCCAGGCTGCCTCGTACTCCTCGGGCCGCTCGGAGGTGTCGAAGCCGCGGGCCTCCATGGCAGAGACGGCCATGAACTCCGCGTTGCCGCCGAGCATGATGTCGGTACCGCGTCCGGCCATGTTCGTGGCGACCGTGACGGCGCCCTTGCGGCCGGCCTGCGCGACGATCGACGCCTCACGGGCGTGCTGCTTCGCGTTGAGGACCTCGTGGGGCACCCCCTGCTTGCGCAGCAGGCGCGAGAGCAGCTCGCTCTTCTCCACGCTCACCGTGCCGACGAGGACCGGCTGACCGGCGGCGTGACGCTCGACGATGTCGGCCACGACGGCGGTGTACTTGACCTCCTCGTTCTTGTAGACGAGGTCGGACTGGTCGGTGCGCAGCATCGGCTTGTTCGTCGGGATGGGGACCACGCCGAGGGAGTAGGTGGCCTGGAACTCGGCCGCCTCGGTCTGGGCGGTACCCGTCATCCCGGACAGCTTCTCGTAGAGCCGGAAGTAGTTCTGCAGAGTGATCGTGGCGAGCGTCTGGTTCTCGGCCTTGATCGCGACGCCCTCCTTCGCCTCGATCGCCTGGTGCATGCCCTCGTTGTAGCGGCGGCCGGGCAGCATGCGCCCGGTGTGCTCGTCGACGATGAGCACCTCACCGTTCAGGACGACGTAGTCCTTGTCCCGCTTGAAGAGCTCCTTCGCCTTGATCGCGTTGTTGAGGAACCCGATGAGCGGGGTGTTCAGGGACTCGTACAGGTTCTCGATGCCGAGGTAGTCCTCGACCTTGGCGATGCCCGGCTCGAGGACGCCGATGGTCCGCTTCTTCTCGTCGGTCTCGTAGTCCTCCTCGGGCACGAGCCGGCGGGCGACCTTGGCGAACTCGCCGTACCACTTGTTGGCGTCGCCCGACGACGGGCCGGAGATGATGAGCGGCGTCCGGGCCTCGTCGATCAGGATCGAGTCGACCTCGTCGACGATCGCGTAGTGGTGGCCGCGCTGCACGAGCTCCTCGGGTCGCCACGCCATGTTGTCGCGCAGGTAGTCGAAGCCGAACTCGTTGTTGGTGCCGTAGGTGATGTCCGCGTTGTACTGCTCGCGGCGCTCCTCGGGACGCTGGCCGGTCAGGATGCACCCGGTGGTCAGGCCGAGGAACCGGAAGACGCGACCCATCAGGTCGCTCTGGTAGTGCGCGAGGTAGTCGTTGACGGTGACGACGTGGACGCCCTTGCCGGTCAACGCGTTGAGGTACGCCGGGGCTGTCGCGACGAGGGTCTTGCCCTCACCGGTCTTCATCTCGGCGATGTTGCCGAGGTGCAGCGCTGCGCCACCCATGATCTGGACGTCGAAGTGACGCTGGCCCAGGGTGCGTCGCGCCGCCTCGCGGACCGCTGCGAAGGCCTCCGGCATGATGTCGTCGAGCGACTCGCCGTCCGCCAGCCGCGCCTTGAACCGGTCCGTCTCCTCGCGCAGCTCGGCGTCGGAGAGCGCCGTGAAGCTCGGCTCCAAGGCTGTGACCTGGTCGGCGATCCCGCTGAGCTTCTTGACGATCCGGCCCTCGCCCATGCGCAGGACCTTGTCGAGGATCGAGGGCACGCGTTGCTCCAGACTTGTCAGCTACCGGCGCCGGGCGGCGGCGGGTGGCCCGGCGGTGACGATGCACCCCGTCGGGGCGGGCGATCAGCGCAGACCAACGTCCATCGTAGGCGAGGCCCGGCGCGCAGCAGACACACCCTCGTGAGTGACGGCCAGGGCGGGTGCCAGCCCTCCCCCGGCGCCTGCGCTGACCACGACGTCGTCCAGGCCGAGCCACCGGGCCATCTCCGCCAGCTCGGCCGTGAGCTCGTCAGCGGTCTCCGCGGGCGCGTCGGGCTCGGCGTGCGCCGACTGCACGCGCAGCACCCCCGCCTGGCGGTCGGCCTTGAGGTCGACCCGGGCAGCGATGGTCTCGCCGAGGAGGAACGGGAGCACGTAGTAGCCGTGCACGCGCTGGGCCGCCGGGACGTAGATCTCGATCCGGTACCGCGTGCCGAACAGCTCCTCGAGGCGGCGGCGCTCGAAGACGAGCGGGTCGAACGGACTCAGCAGCGCCCGGCCCGACGCGGTCCGCGGCAGGCTCGCATCCCGGTGCAGGAACGTCGGGCGGTCCCAGCCCCGCACCCGCACAGGGATCAGGACGCCCGCCTCGACGAGGTCCGCCGCGCCGGCCCTCGCCAGCCCTGACACCCGTGGGCCCTTGAGGCGGAAGTAGTCCGTCAGGCACCCGATCGTGGCGACGCCGTGCGCGCGTGCAGCGATCTCGACGAGGGCACGCACCGCGTCCGCGTCCGACGGCTCGGGCTCGGCCAGGACGTCGGGAGGCAGGACGCGCTCCGTCAGGTCGTAGCACCTCTCGAAGGCCGGGTTGCGCCTCGCGGACGTGACCTCGCCGGTGAAGAAGAGGTACTCCAGGACCCGCTTGGCCACGGTCCAGTTCCACCCCCAGCCGGTGCGGGTCCGGGGATGCTCGGCCTCGAAGCGTGCATGCACCTGCCGGCCGGTCACAGGGCCCAGGTCGCGCACCATGTCGCGCACCTCCGCGAGCACCGACGAGTGCTGGAGAGGCACCTCGGCGATGCTCCCCCAGGCCTGCTCCCGGTAGCCGCGCTGGCGCCAGCCCTGCAGCCGGTACGTGCGGGGCGGGACGTAGGACGCCTCGTGGGCCCAGCACTCGACGAGGCGCCGGGGCGCCCGCCCGGTCGCGCGGTCCAGGAGGGAGACGTCGTAGGCACCGACCCGCGAGAACGTCGGCATCAGGTGCGCCCGGGCGAGGACGTTCACCGAGTCGATCTGCAGCAGTCCCAGCCGGTCGATGACCTGCTGCAGGTGGCGCATCGTCGCAGGGCCAGAGAGCGGGCGGCGCCGGTCGAGGCCCTGCGCTCGCAGGGCGATCCGGCGCGCCTGGGACATCGACAGGTCCGAGGGGGGCACGGTCACCATCCTGGCCCCCACCGCTGACACGGGGCCCGGAGCGCGTCGCCACCGGCAGGGTGCCGGTGCAGCCGCGTCCGGCACCGGCACGGCTCGCGCGGACGCTCCCGGGAGAGCGCCCGCGCGAGCCGGTGACTCAGGTCAGACGGCTGCTGCCGTCGCCGCCACCGGGGCGTCGAGCCGGATCACGCCATAGCTCCAGCCGCGGCGCCGGTAGGCGACGGACGGGAGCGCGGTCTCGGCGTCGATGAAGAGGAAGAAGTCGTGGCCGACCATCTCCATCTCGTAGAGCGCGTCGTCGAGCATCATCGGCTGGGCACGGTGGAGCTTCTCGCGGATGATCACCGGCGAGTCACCCCAGGTCGACTCCACCGCTGCGCCCGGGTCGACGGGCGCCCCCGCGTCGGCCACGTCCGGCTGGGGCTCGGGCGGCCGCACGTCGACGGGTGCGAGGGGAGTGTCCTTGTGATGGTCCTTGCGGCGGTCGCGGGCTCGCCTGAGCCGCTCGAAGAGCTTGGTCGTCGCGGAGTCGAGGGCGGCGTAGGGGTCGTCGGCGGTGGCTTCGGCGCGGACCACGGGACCCTTCCCGCGGACGGTGAGCTCGACACGCTCGCAGACACCGGACTGTCGGGGGTTGTTCTCGTGGGTGACCTCGACGTCGATCAGCTGGGCGCGCGGCGCGAGCTGTCCGACCTTGGCGAGCTTCTCCTCCACGTGACGACGGAACCTGTCCGGGACCTCGACATGACGTCCGACGACGACGATCTCCATGGTGACCTCCTGGGGTGGGACGGCGACTCTGGCCGTCCGGTGGAACCGCGGGGAACACCCTCACAGGGCGGTTGGCGGGCGCCACCTCCTCGACGTGACGAGGGGAGCCGGAGCGACCTCCGCGGCTCGCGAAGCGGGCGTCGTGCCCGGCCTGCGCCTGGGGTGCGGCTCCATGCAACGACGTTACTCTGCCGAGCCCGGTGCGAGAAGGACGCGCCCGTGTGAAGGCGGGGGTGTCGCCGCCACAGCGATCGCACCGAGCACGAGCCAGCCGCCCGACATGAGTGCCTCCTCGCACGTGGTCAGGGTGCTGCCCGTGGTGACGACGTCGTCGACGAGGACGCACAGCCCCCCGCCCGGCACCGGACCCCGTCGCACGCGCACGGCGCGCTCGCTGTTGCGGCCGCGCGCCCGCGCTCCCAGACCGGCCTGGTCCCGTCGTCCAGGTCGTCGCACCAGCACGGGGGCCTCCCCCGCTGCGACACCGGACAACCGGAGTCCGTCGGTGGCTGCACGGGCCAGCAGACCGACGAGATCGGCTCCCCGGCGCCGGCGGGCGGCGGCCGTGGACGGGACGGGCACGACGGCGAGCGCCCGGCCGCCGGCCGCCACGGCCAGCTCGGGCGCCACCTGCGCGGCGCCGCGGCGCATCGCTCCCGTGACGGCCGGGGTCAGGTCCGCGCGGCCGTGGTCCTTCCAGGCCAGGACGATCCCGCGCACCGGGCCTGCGTAGGCCGCGAGCCGCCACACGGGCAGCGGTGGCACGCCGTCCAGGTGGTCCAGCCGCGGCACGTCGTCCTCGCACCTGACCGGGGCCCCCGCGAGCGTGGCGCGACAGGCCTCGCACAGCGTCAGGTCCCACGCACCGCAGCCGGGGCACGCGACAGGCAGGGCGAGCCTGGCGAACTCGCGTGCCACAGCCTGCACAGCCTGCACAGCCCCGAGGGCCGCAGGCAGACGAGGGGCGGGGACGTCAGTCACAGGTCGAGCCTCCCCTGGGACGTGGCGGCGCGGCCGTCGTCCACAGCGTCGTCCGCGTCGTCCCCGTCGTCCGCGTCGGCCTCGGCCGCCCGGGACGGGTGCGGCGCGGCGGCCCTGTCAGCCGGGGAAGACGGGGTCGCGCACGCCGGTGATCCCGGTGGGTACCCAGCTCGTGCTCTGGCGGGACATCAGCACGCCGTCCTCGTCGGCCAGGAACAGCGTGCGGTCCCCGCGGCCAGCGGCGATTCCCGACGTGCGGTCCATCAGCGGGAGGGTCTCGGTGGGGCCCCCGACGGGGACGAGGTGGACCGTGGGCGCGCTGATCGTCCCGCTCCGGCCGAGCACCGCGATCGTCGCCTCGTCGACCCAGGCGAGCTCGGTCGCGTCGTCGAGGACGGCGCCCACCTGCAGCGGCGTCTCCCCCAGCAGCTGGGGACGGCCCGTCTCGTCGCGCACGACGGCTGCGACGTCGACCACCAGGTCGAGGCCGGCGGCGTCGGTGTGGGCGATGGCGATCCGCGAGCCGTCGCGGGCCACCCTCAGGGAGCGGATGGTCCGGCCGTTGAGCAGGTCCGCGCCGACCACCGCCACCTCGCCGGACGGCAGCACGGCTGTCAGCTGGCCCGTCGAGGTCTGCTCCCCGGTCCAGGTCCAGCCGAAGCGGTCCACCGAGGGTGCGACCAGGTGCGAGCCCGTCGTGAGCGTCACGGGGGCGGCCGCGCCCGCCGGGAGGAGCAGGAGGCGTGTCGTGCCACTGAGCACCACGCGCACCGTCTCGTCAGGGCTCAGCGCGGGGGTCCGGGCATCGAGGCCGGTCAGCGGGGCTGCGTCCTCGACCGGGACGACCTTCCCGCGGTCGAGCACGGCCAGGCGGTCGTCCTGCAGGAGGAAGGGGCCGTTCGTCGGCTGGACGTCGCGCGCCAGGTCCGGCACGTGGTCGGCACGCCACGGCACCCCGCCGACGGACACGGCGACGGACTTCACGCCGGGCAGGCGGAGCAGGGTGGCCTCGAGCTGGGCCTGGAGCAGGTTGATGTCCGCGCCCTTGCCCACGTTCGCCGACAGGTCCACCGAGGCCTCGAGCCCGGTGGAGACGGTGACAGCCGTCGTGCTGAGCTTCGCGCCCTCGGGCGCACCGGTGCGCACCCCGTCGCGCAACCACGGCGACGGGCCGTCGAGCAGCGCACTGACCGCGTAGGTGGCCGTGTTGTCGTTGGGGAACCAGCGCACGTCAGGGACCAGCTGGGTGCCGTCCGAGCTTGCGAAGTAGAGCGGCACCCGGCGGTACAGCACGCGGAAGTTCGACGGGGACATCACGACGCCGTCGTCCAGGTGCGAGATCCGCCACTGGTTGCGCGCGTCCCGCGTCAGCTGGAAGACGATCTCCTCGCGCGCGCCCGGCTTGACCTCGGTGTAGCGGAAGGCGGCGTCGATCTTGGCCTTGACCGGCACCGTCACCAGGACCGTCCCGTCGGGCCGCTTCTCGATCTTCGGGTC
>DASXVR010000011.1:0-3899 GCA_036504175.1 Actinotalea sp.
CTGTCGCAGACGGCGCTCGCGGGCGACGACTTCTCCCCGAGCTACGTGTCGCTGATCGAGTCGGGCCGCCGCGTTCCGACCCAGGCGGCCCTGGCCGTGCTGGCCGACAGGCTCGGCACCACGGCTGACTTCCTCCGGCACGGGGACAAGGCGCCGAGCGAGGAGCGCGCGCGCCTCGAGATCGGGTTCGCCAAGCTCGCGCTGGCGAACGGCGCCGCACAGGAGGCGCGTGATCGTCTCCTCGCGCTGGACCTGTCCACGATCGCGCCCCGGCACCACCCCGAGGCGCTGCACGCCCTCGCGATGGCCTATGACGCGCTGGGTGACCTGTCCAGCTCGGTCGCGGTGCTCGAGCCCCTGCTCGCGGACGCGCGCAAGGCAGGACGATCGCTCGAGGCGGCGAAGGTCGCGACCAACCTCGTCGGCGCCTATCACGACGCCGGCGACCTGAGTCACAGCATCGAGCTCGGCGAGGCTGTCCTGCTCGAGCTCGAGGCGAGCGGCATCGCCGGGACGGACGAGCACCTGCGCCTCGCGGCGACGCTGCTGTGGTCCTACTACGAGCGGGGTGACCTCCTCTACGCGACCCACCGCGCCGCCGAGCTGATGGCCATCGCCGACAGCAAGGGCACCCTGCGCGGACGCGGGAGCATCTACTGGAACGCGTCGCTCGTCGCCGAGGGTCGGGGGGCCCTCGGCGAGGCGCGACGGCTGACCGAGCGTGCCCTGGCCTACCTCAGCGAGGGTGCGGCGAGCTCGGACGTACCGCGGCTCCGGCTGCACTACGCCTGGTTGCTCCTGCGCTCCGACCCGCCCGAGCCGCACCTGGCGCTGGAGAACCTCGAGCGCGCCGGCCGCGAGCTCGAGAACGTGGGTTCGGAGATCGACAAGGCGCGGTGCGCCTTCGAGACCGGCCGGGCGCACCTGATGCTGGGCGACGCGCACCGGGCCGAGGATCTCGCCCGGGCGGGGCTGGCCAGCCTCGACCAGAGCGCCACCCTCGACCTCTGCAACGGCCACATCCTCCTGGGCGACGCGCTGGCCATGGGCGGGGACCTGACCTCGGCCAAGGCGTCGTACCGCTGGGCCGCGGACATGCTCGGGATGATGACGGCGGGCAGGTCGTCGGCGTCGGTGTGGCGCACGCTCGGTGACCGTCTGCTCGAGCAGGGCGATCTCGAGGGTGCGGTCCGCGCCTACGACTCGGCCCTGAGCGAGGCCGGGATCCGCTCGAGCACCTTGCCGGTGGTGGGGACGACCGTCACCACGGCGCACGCCGCCGAGCGGAGCAGCACGACCTAAGGGGTTCACACGCCTCAGCGCTGGCGGGCAGGGGGAGCCGGCGCTGTGACCGACGCGCGTGCGCGCTCGGGGCGGTTCGCGCGCCGGTCTGGACGGGGAGGCCGTCCAGACCGGGCGCAGTCCGCTGGTTGAGGGACGCGGACGGATGTCGTGCCCGGAGCCCGGATGCCCGGAGCCGGGAGCCGGGAGCCCGGAGCCCGGAGCCCGGAGCCCGGAGCGTGGAGCCCGGATGCCCGGTCAGGCCGTCCGGGGAACCGGGAGCGCGTTCAGGGGGCGGCCGGCGACAGAGCCGGAGGCGAAGACGGTCGGCGTCCCCAGGCGGTGGGCGGTGGCGATGTCCTCGGCCGTCGGCCACGGGGTCCCGGGAACGGTCGTCCGGCGCAGCACCTCCGCGGCCCGCAGGTGGTTCCCCTGGAACAGTGAGAAGCCGAGCGCCTCGCACTCCTCGAGCTGCGCCTGCGTCTCGACCCTCTCGGCGACCAGGGTGGCACCGTGACCGGCCGCGATGTCGACCAGGCGTGCGCCGCAGCGATCGAGGTCGCGCAGGTCGATCTTGACGTAGTCGGCCCACGGGAGGAGCGCGAGCTGGTCGTCCAGCCCGGCGAAGTCGTCCAGGGCGATCCGGAAGCCGGCGGCGCGCAGGTCCTCGATGCCCTCCACGACGGCGGCGTCCGCGCGGACGGACTCGACGACCTCAACGACCAGACGTGAGGGCACCGGCGGGATCGGCAGCTCGGCTGTGAGGAACGAGCGTGTGAAGTTCACGAACACCAGGGCGTCGGCTGCAACGGCGCGCACGCCGCACGAGGAGAACGCGGCCTCCAGCACGGTGAGCGTCGCCTGGTCCTGGTCCTGCCACTGCCAGTGGTTCACGGCGCAGGCGTGCCCTTGGCCGGTGCGGTAGAGGAGCTCGTAGCCGTGGATCTCGCCGGCGACAGTGAAGATCGGCTGCCTGCCGAGGACGAGGTGGGACCCTGCTCGGGCGAGGGCCTCGGAGGGGTCGGCGGCGTCGAGGAGCAGTCCTGCGGCGCCTGGCACGCCGGATGAGACGCCGACGGCGTCACCCTATGACGCGGGTGACGCCGTCGACTTCACAGATGGTCCGGACCACCCAGGGCGGTCCGAGCGGGGCCGCTCAGAGAGCGGAGACCTGCTTGGCCAGCGAGGACTTGCGGTTCGCGGCCTGGTTGGCGTGGATGACGCCCTTGCTCACGGCCTTGTCGAGCTTGGTCGACGCGACGCGCAGCGCCGTGCCGGCAGCATCCTTGTCGCCTGTCGCGATGGCCTCGCGGACGCGACGGACGTGGGTCTTGAGCTCGGACTTCACAGCCTTGTTGCGCACGCGCGCCAGCTCGTTGGTGCGGATGCGCTTGATCTGGGACTTGATGTTCGCCACGTGTGGACTCTCTTGTGTGCTCGCAGAAGCGATCTGACAGGTCATAGAGGGCGCACCCGGCTCCGGGACTGGGGCGTGGGGACACCCTCGGGGAGGAGCTGGGTTCGTGCCCACCGACCTCGGGCGGACACGCGAGGATCAATGCTACCAGCGCTTCAGTCCGACAGGGACCTGGCCACCTCGTCGAAGGGGCGGCGGCCCAGCACTGCGCCCTCCCTGCGGATGGCCTTGGGGTCCACGCGGAGCACGCGGTCGACGCGCACCTCGCTCGGGCGGCCCTTGCTGTCCCAGGGCCCGGAGCCGATGTCGACCCAGCGCCCCGACCGGGCGTCGGGCCGGGCGTCGTGGTCCTTGCTGGTGAGCATCAGCGCCAGGAGCCAGCGACCGTCGCGTCCGACCACGAGCACCGGACGGTCCTTGCCGCGGGTGTGGTCCTCCTCGTAGGGGACCCACGTCCAGACGATCTCACCGGGGTCCGGCCGTCCGTCGGGCTTGGGCGCGTAGACGGGGTCGAGGCGGCCGACGAAGTCGCCGGGGTAGGCGTCCCGCTGCCCGGCCAGTGGTGTCGGCTGGTGCTGCGCGGGGCGTCCGCGGCGTGTGCGTTCCGCTGTCGCGGCCGGCCCGGGGCTCGCCGTCGTGAGGCGGCGCAGCAGCGCGACGAGGGAGGAGAGCGGCATGGCAACACCGTAGGCCCAGCGTTCGCCGCCGTCCTGTGCGCCGCCGTCCTGTGCGCCGCCGTCCGGTCCGTGGCGGGGCCTCCTCTAGGGCGTCAGCGGCTCCCGCAGAGCTGCCTCGAGGGCGCCGGCATCCCCGTCCACGCTCAGGGCGGGGGAGTCGCCTTCCAGCCGCCCCCACAGGAGCAGGGCCAGCGCATCGGCGGGACCCACGACGGTGGTGGACGGCTGCGCCGCGCCGTCGTGCCCCCCGAGGACCCAGCGATCCGCGGAGCTGCTGTCGACCAGGGTGATGGAACGCTCCAGCGGCGCCATCCGGTGGAGGCGCACCTGCCGTGGCTGCATCACGTCGACGACCTCGGCGACGCCGTCGCGCCAGACCCGGTCGGGCACCTCGACGGGCAGACCCGCCGCGGTGCGCAGGTCCCACAGGTGAACTGCTGTCTCGTGCACCTGGCGCCGACGCCAGAAGGAGGTGGTGCCCGGTCCTTCCAGCGTCGGGCACGGTGCCTCGGGAGGCAGTGCTG
>DASXVR010000012.1:0-16952 GCA_036504175.1 Actinotalea sp.
TCTGCACGGCGGCGAAGCTCATCTCGTACCGGCGCGCCAGCGTCGAGACCGAGACCCCCTCCCTCAGCACGCGGGTGACGATGTCCCTGCGCGTGGCGTCGGCGAGGGCCGCGAAGATCTGGTCCGTCTCGTCGCGGACCACCTGACGTACAACCATGTGGTTGCACATTAGTCGCGGCCGGTCCTGGCTGCAAGGGCGTGCCCGACGTGACGTCGGCCCGGGGTGTCCTTGACGATGCCACCGGGCGCTGCGAAGGTCCGGGAAGGTCGCGGACGCCCCGTGACCGCCCCGGTGCCGGCGGACGAGCTCCGCGCGGCGTCGGCCGACCACGCTGGAGGCCTTCATGGGTGGCATCGTGCGGCGCATCATGCGGGCGGCCAACGCCATGTCGGTGGCGACCTACCGACGGTCGGGCGGGCGCCTCGGTGGCACCGCCCGGGGCGTGCCCGTGCTGCTCCTGACCGTGCGCGGGCGCAGCTCAGGCACGCCGCGGACAGCCCCGGTGGCCTACTTCGACCATGGCGGCGCCTACCTGGTGGTCGGCTCCGGAGGAGGCATGAAGGCCGAGCCCCAGTGGATGCGGAACCTGCGCGTTGCGCAGACGGCGCACATCCGGGTCGGTAGGGACGAGCGCGACGTCGAGGTGCGGATCACCGACCCTGCGGAGCGCGACGAGCTCTGGCGCACCGTGGTCGTGGCACGGGCGCCGTCCTTCGCTGCGTACGAGCAGAAGTCGGGGCGCACGATACCCATCGCGGTGCTCACCCCGACGTCGACCTGAGCGACGTCGGAGCCGCCCCGCCTGCCCGACTATGCCCCGGCAGAACCCTTGCGGTGGAGCCGCAGGTGCACCGCGCGCCGGCTGCGCTGCCGGCGAGGTCCGCTCGCAGCCCGCTCTTCAGCGGCGTAGCGCTGGAGCAGGTGCTGCTCGAGCTCGCGCTCGTGCTGGCGGTAGACCGTGAGGAACAGGTCGGGGTGCATGGGGTTCTCCTGCACGTCGGGCAGTGGCGGGTAGCCACGGACGGCCCCTGCGGCGGGTCACGCCCCACAGGACCGGCGAACCGGGTGCTCCGGCTCACGAGACCAGCCTTCCACCGGGGTCTGACACTGTCCGGTGATCCCCGCCCGCGGGCGGGTGATGTCCCTGCACGTTCGCTCAGGAGTGGCGTCCGTCGGGACCAGAGTCCCTCCCACAGATGCGACGAACCCGGCCAACAGGATGAACCGCACGTATCCGAGGTCCCCGCTCGTATGCTCGACACGCACGCCGCACCGTCGACCGAGCACCCCTTGCACCGCCTAGCACCCCCGCACCGCCCGCCGAGACCGCCCGCCCCGCCACGCAGGAGGAACCCGTGAGCAAGCCCGTCCTTCTCGTCCTGGGTGCTGCGCTGGTCGTCATGGGCGTGGTGTTCACGCTCCAGGGCCTCGGCTACCTCGACAGCGGCCCGATGGCGGGCGTCACCTTCTGGGCCGTGGTCGGCCCGATCCTGGCGCTGATCGGCCTGGCCCTGGTCTACGAGGGAGCCCGGTCTCGTCGGAACCGCTGACGGGAGTCACCGAGCTCCGATTGCTTCCGGAAGCAGATCGTCCGGAACCGGTTCTACCGTCGGCGCATGACGACCAACGACTTCCCCTGGGAACCACCTCTTGCGGGCAGCGAGGTGCGGGCCCTCGTCGGCTGCCTCGACCGCCTGCGCACGACCTTCCGCTGGAAGGCCGACGACCTCGACGCCGCGGGCCTCGCCCAGCACGTCGGCGCCTCCGCCCTGACCCTCGGCGGCTTGCTCAAGCACCTCGCAGCCGTCGAGGACGTCGCGTTCACCTACAAGCTCGACGGCTCGCACCCCGGACCCATGTGGCGGCCGGAGACCTGGGGCGACAACGACATGGAGATCCTGTCGGCCGGCGACAACACCCCTGCGGAGCTGTATGCGATCTGGGACGACGCCGTCACGCGCTCCCGCGCTCGCCTCGAGGCGGCGCTGGCCGGCGGAGGACTCGACCAGCTCGTGTCGATGGGTCACGGCGACGGGCGCCACGCCAGCCTGCGCCGGCTGATCGGCGACCAGATCGAGGAGTACGGGCGGCACACCGGGCATGCGGACCTGCTCCGTGAGGTGGTCGACGGCAGGGTCGGCGAGGACCCGCCGGCCGGGTGGCGCCCTCAGGTGGGCGACCCGCTCACCTGGCTCTGGGGGACGTGACGTCGCCGGTGGCGGCGAGCATCCTCTCGGCGAGGGCCCGGGCGGTCGCGCGCAGCTCCGGGCCGCCGACGATCCGGTACGGCACCGGGACCCGCGCCAGCTGCTCGGCATACCAGTACGGGTTGCCGGTGGTGGCGACGAGGCGGCACGACCGCTCGTCGACAGGCTCCAGGCGCCCCAGCGCCGGCGACAGCCAGGCGGAGGCGTCGGCCACTGGCGCCTCGACGACGACCTCGACCTCGTACTCCCAGCCGACGGCGAGGTGCGCCTCGAGCTCGGCCACCGGGTCGATGTCCGGGGGCGGCGGGAAGGTCTCGTCCAGCACCTCGACGGCGCGCACGCGGTCGACGCGGTAGGCCCGTCGCGCATCCGCCCGGCGGGAGTGGCACAGCAGGTACCAGCGCCCGTGCCGCACCACGACTGCCCACGGGTCGACCTCGGCCTGCCACTCGTTGCCGGCCTCGGACTGGTAGGTCACCCGCACGCACCGGTGGGTCGAGCACGCCTGCACGAGGGTCGCTGCCGTCGCGGCGTCCGGCCGGGCAGCGCCGCGGTCAGGGGCCGGCAGCGCGCCGCTGCGGACGGTCTGCGCCGGGCCGGCGACCGACTCCGGCAGCACCCGCAGGATCTTGCCGAGCGCCGTCCCTGCCGGGTCGGCCGGGTCGTCCGCCGAGTGGTGACCGTCGAGCACCGCCATGACCAGACCGAGCGCCTCGGCGGCGGTGAACAGGAGCGGGGCCGGCCTGACGCCCCGTCCGATGGTGTAGCCGCCGTAGGGCCCGCGTGCGGAGACGATCGGGATGTCGGCCTCGCGCAGGATGGCCACGTAGCGTCGCGCGGCCCGTTCGGACACGCCGAGTGAATCCGCCAGCCGCTCGGCGCTGATGCCTGGCGTCCGCTGGATCAGCTCGAGGGCGCTCAGGGCGCGCGCCGTCGGGCTCAGGTCGCCCGTCATGTCTCTGGGTCGGCCGGAGGGTCGGCCCGAGGATCGGCCGGAGGGCGGACCTCCGGTCGCCCGGCGGGTCGCCGCGGCGGCGGACGTGGATCGCCGCGGCGGCGGACCGGGATCGCTGCGATCACGTCCACCGACTCCGGGTTCTGCACCCCCCAGCGCAACGAGACGATCCGCATCCCGGCGATCACCACGAAGCCGATGGCCTCGCACACCCGTGATGGCACCCCGAGGGACGAGGAGAGCAGGTACACGCTGGCCCCGACGAGCGCCGCGGTGGCGTTCCACGGCCCACGCCTGACGACGGCGACCGGCCTCCCTGCCAGCAGGTCCACGATGATCCCCCCGCCCACCGCGGCGCTGACCCCGACGAAGACGGCCGACCCTGCGGGCAGGTTCGCCAGCAGGGCCTTCTCCACGCCGACGACGGTGAACAGCGCCAGCGCGAAGGCGTCCAGCACCGCCACCACGCGCCCCAGCCGGTGCAGCAGGCTCGCGAACACCAGACCGCTGATCGCGGCCACGGCAACCGTCGGCAGGTAGGCGTGGCTGGAGAGGGCGACCGGGAGCTGACCGAGCAGCACGTCACGGATGATCCCCCCGCCAAGACCCATCGCCACGGCGAGCAGCAGACCGCCGACCACGTCCAGGCGGTCCCGGACAGCGACGCTCGCACCTGCGAGCGCACCGACGACCACAGCGGTCAGGTCGACCGCGAGCGGGAGCTGGAGCGGCACCACCGGTGCGGCGAGCAGGACGGAACCGACGGCACTCATGGTCGGGCCGCCATGAGGGACCTGATGCCCGGATGCACTGTCGAACTCTAGGCTCAGCGACCGCCGACGGATCAGGACGGACGCGCCCCGGCTCGGCCCGGACCTCCTGAGAGAATCGCCGGGTGACCCTCGAACTCCCCGCGGCCGCCGAGGCCGCCGATCTCCGTCTGGTGCTCGTCGACATGGACGGGACCCTCCTGGGGGGCGACGGCCGCATCGACCCCGGGTTCTGGGCCCTCGCCGAGAGGCTCGTGGCCGACGGAGTCGTCCTCGGTGCCGGGAGCGGCAGGCCGTACGTGACGCTGGTGGAGCAGTTCGGCCCGTTCTCCGAGCACATGCTGTTCATCGCCGAGAACGGCGCGCACGTCGTCCTGGACGGGGCCACCATCAGCACCGCCGTGATGGAGTCCGACGTCGTGGCCCGGGCGGTGGGGATCGTGCGCGACGTCGCCTCGTCAGGCGCGCGGACGGGCACCGTCCTGTGCGGGACCTCGTCGGCCTACGCGGAGTTCCAGGACCCGGACTTCCTCCAGGAGGCCCGCCGCTACTACACGCGCCTCGAGATCGTCGACGACCTGCTCGGCGTGACCTCCGAGGTCGTCAAGGTGGCGGTGCACGACTCCGGTCCCGTCGCCGACTCGGCCTTCCCGGCGCTCCAGGTCCTGTCCGGGTCCCACACCGTGGTGCTCTCCGGCGAGCACTGGACCGACGTCACGAACCTTGGGGTCACCAAGGGCACGGCGCTCCAGCACGTGCAGGGCCTCCTGGGCATCACGCCGGCGCAGACCGTGGCCTTCGGGGACCACCTGAACGACCTCGAGATGCTCGACGCCGCCGGGATGAGCTACGCCATGGAGAACGCCCACCCCCAGGTGAGGACACGGGCTCGCTTCACCGCCCCGGCGAACACCAGCAACGGGGTCGGCCGGGTGCTGGAGGCGATGCTCGACCTCGCCCACGGGTAGCGCTCAGGTCGCGGTTTGCCCTGCCACGGCGTCCGGCCGCATCATGGCTGACGATCTGCGCGGTGGGACCAGCCCGTGGCGCCGGAGCACGGAGCGCATCACGATGCAGCGAGGAAGCGGGGCGGCCGACCAGGCCTGCTCAGCCATCGGCCCCACGGCCGCCCGGAACGCCTGACGCCCCAACGGCGTCACCCGCGCCCGACCACCCGGTCGGGCCGCTCCGGCACACCCGGCGGACGTCCCTGCTCCCCCTGCCGTCGACCCTGCACGCCGCCGTCCACCCGACGCGCGGCCCGCTGCGGTACGACGGCTCCCGTCGCACGAGAGCCACATGCCATGAACCCCCTGACCGACAAGCAGATCCGCACGTCCTTCGTGAACTGCTCGCGCCGTGAGGCCGCCCAGCTCACCCTCCCCGCCGACCTGACCGCGCTGCGCTGGGACCGGCTCGACCTCCTCGGCTGGGTCGACCGCCGGGCGCCGCTGCGCGCGTACGTGGTCCTGACCGTCGACGAGGACCTCGTCGGCATCGCACTCCAGTCTCCCGAGCGGGCGGCCTCGCGGCGTCGGGCGGTCTGCGCGTGGTGCGAGGACGTCTACGCCACCAACGACGTCTCGATGTACGTCGCACGCCGCTCCGGGGCGGCCGGGCGCAAGGGCGACACCATCGGCACGCTCATCTGCACCGGGTTCGAGTGCTCCCAGAACGTGCGACGCACACCGCGGCTGGTCGAGGCCAACCACGACCCCGAAGCCCTCGTCGAGCGCCGGATCGAAGGGCTGCAGCTGCGGTCGGTGCGGTTCGCGCAGGAGGTCCTGCGGGACGTCTGAGCCGGTCAGTGCCTGGATCGCCGACCGAATTCACCCGCCGCCGGCCGCACCGCGACTCACCGGCCCACCGACCGGTGCCGATGCACCAGGTGCCGGCACGGGCCGGCGCGCGACTGACAGAGACGGCGGACCGTGACGGAGCGAACGGTAGATCTCTTCGACGAGGCCGGAGGGCTGGGCGACGTCGCCGTGCGCGCGGCCGCCTCGGGCGCCGCAGGCACGTCGGCCGGCACGGTCCCGGACCAGCCCGGCCACGGGCCTGGTCACGATCCCGGGATCCTGCCCAGCCCGCACCTGGTGCCGGACCTCGAGTCCAGCCGTCCGGCCGCCCCGGAGGTGACCCTCGGCGACGAGCGGTGGTTCCCGCGGCTCATCGGCGTGCTGATCCTCGGCCTGGCCGGCGTCGGCGCAGTGCTCATGCTGATCGCCACGGTGGCGGCCGGACCGGCAGCCGGGGTCGCGCCGACCCGCGGCTTCATCTTCGGCGTCTGGGGTGTCCTGTACGCGACCGAGGCCCCGACCCCGCGTGTCGTGGTGGCCGCCGTCGGGCTGGCCGTCCTGTTCGCCGCAGGGGTCGCGCTGCTGGAGCGCCGGATCACCAACCAGTCGCGACGGTCGGTGAACGTCGTGGCCAACCCGCTGGCGCCGAAGATCGTCATGGCGCGCACGCAGGGTGTCTACGCCGGACCGGTCACCGTCACCGTCCTGATCCCCGCGCACAACGAGGAGGCGTCCCTCCCCGCGACGATCGCCTCCCTCGTCGGCCAGTCGCACCGACCCGAGCGCATCATCGTCGTCGCCGACAACTGCACCGACGCGACGGTGGCGATCGCCCGGCGGGCGGGTGTCGAGGTGGTGGAGTCGGTCGGCAACACCCGCAAGAAGGCGGGTGCGCTGAACCAGGTGCTCCGGCGCCTCCTGCCGGAGCAGGGCGACAACGACGTCGTGATGGTCGTCGACGCCGACACCCGGCTCGACGACGGGTTCCTCGAGGCGGCCGTGGCGCGGCTGACCGCGGACCGGGCGCTGATGGCCATCGGCGGGCTCTTCTACGGCGAGGAGGGGGCCGGGCTGCTCGGTCAGTTCCAGCGCAACGAGTACATCCGCTACAGCCGTGAGATCCGGCGTCGGCGCGGCAAGGTCTTCGTGCTCACCGGCACCGCCTCGCTGTTCCGGCCGGAGGCGCTGCGGACGGTCGCGCGCAGCCGCGGCACGGCGATCCCGGGTACGCCGGGCGACGTGTACGACACCGCAGCCCTGACCGAGGACAACGAGCTCACCATCGCCCTGAAGTCGCTCGGCGCGCTGATGATCTCTCCGGCGCAGTGCACGGTCGTCACCGAGGTGATGCCGACGTGGCAGGCGCTGTGGGCCCAGCGGCTGCGCTGGCAGCGGGGGGCGCTGGAGAACCTCGGCGCGTACGGGGTGACCCGCAAGACCTTCCGCTACTGGGTGCAGCAGCTCGGCATCGGCTACGGCGTCATCGCCCTGACCTCCTACTTCGTGCTGATCCTGCTGATGCTCGTGTCGATGGACACCTGGGTCTGGTTCCCGTTCTGGATGGGCCTGGGGCTCGTGTTCACGGTCGAACGCGTCGTCACGGTGTGGAAGGGCGGGTGGATGGCCCGTCTGCTCGGCGCCACCCTGTTCCCTGAGCTCGTCTTCGCGGCGTTCCTCGACGTGGTCTACGTCAAGGGCGTCCTGGACATCTCCCTCGGCAGGCAGGCCAGCTGGAAGCACGTCGAGCACGCGGCGCACCCGGACGGCGCACCGCCGGAGTCGGCCGTCGACCGAACCACCGACGACCTGCACACCGACGCCCTGAGGAGGGTGTGACCACGATGCTGACCCATGCCCTCGCCGCCGTCCCCCAGGGCGTCCTCCTGCCCGAGTCCGTCGTGCTGTCCGCACCCTTCAAGATCCTCGCCGCCTTCGTGGCGATCAACACGGTGATGTACGGGACCCTCGCCATCGCCAAGACGCTCCCCAAGGTGCACCCGCCGTCGTGGTTCGGGGGCCGCAACCGCCGGGCGCAGAACCGCAGCATCGTCCCCGACACGCCGGGCTCCGAGAGCTGACCCAGACCGGTGGGGTCCAGCCATGGCCTCCGCCGGGACGCACCCGCACACTGTGTGGATGAGCCCGCCAGTTCCGGGCCCGTCCGCGACGGCTCCGGCGCGACCGTTCGACGTGCTCGTGGTCGGCACCATGAACCTGTGCCGCTCACCCGCCGCCGAGCGGCTGCTCCGCGCCCGCTTCGGTGAGGACGTCGGCGTCACGGTGACGAGCGTCGGGATCGATGCGGCGATCGGCGAGCCGGTCCCCGAACCCCTGGTGGAGCTCGCCGCAGGCGCCGACACCACCGTCGACGACCACACGCCGGCCCAGCTCGACGCCGACATGGTGCGGTCCGCCGACCTCGTCCTGACGACGACCCGTGAGGAGCGCGCAGCCGTCGTCAGCGCGGTCCCGACAGCCCTGCGCCGCACGTTCACCCTCCGCGAGCTCGCCCGCATGGCCCGCTTCCTCGACGCCCCACCACCCGGCGGCACCCCACCGCAACGCATAGCGGAGCTGGTGGAGGCCGCCGCCGAGCGACGAGGCTTCACGGCTCCGGCCGTGGTCACCGACGACGACGTCCTGGACCCCTACGGGCAGGACGAGGCCGCCTACGCGACGGCGTTCGAGCAGGTCAGCACGGCGGTGGCCGACATCGCGCAGTTCGTCACGCCCGATCCCTCCGCGGTCCTGGAAGCACCAGCGCCGACGCCGCACTACCCGCCGCCGGTGCGTCCCGGGCGCAGCAGGTCCCGGACGGTGGCCCTCGTCGTCCTCGCCTCCGTGCTGGTCCTGGTGATCGCGCTGACCGCCGGGGCGATGGTGATGGTCGACCGGCTCGACAGCCGCATCAAGCGGTTCCCCGACCCGTTCGCGGGTCTGCCCACGCGACCGCCCGTCGTCACGCCGGCGCCCAGCCGGACAGGGGCAGCCCCGGCCGAGCACGCCGTGACGGTCCTGGTCCTCGGGTCGACCGACGACGTGGCCGTCACCGGCCCCGACGGGTGGGCGGCCGCTGCCGCACTGACCGACGTGGTGCTGCTCGCGCACGTCTCGGCTGACCGGCGCAGCGCGCAGGTGATTGCGATGCCCCCCGACCTCTGGGTCGACGTTCCCGGTTCGGGGCCCGGAGCCATGCGCTCGGCCCTGGCGCTCGGCGGTCCGCCACGGGCCGTCCAGACGGTCGAACAGCTCACGAACGTGCGGGTGGACCACGTCGCCCTGACCGATGCGGCGACCTTCGCGCGGGTCACCGAGGCGCTCGGCGGCGTCGACCTCGACGTCGCGAACGACGTGGTCGTCCGAGGGCGTCTGCTGATCCGGGCCGGCCATCGCCATCTCTCCGGGGAGCAGACCCTGCTGTGGGTGCAGGGCGGCGGGGACGGCGACAGCGGCCGGGCCAAGCGCGAGGAGGCCTGGCTCCGGGCGATCCTGAACCGGGTCGGCGAGGCGGACGTCCGGCAGGACCCGACGCGCTGGCTGCAGCTGCTCAGCGTGGTCTCCGGCTCGGTGGCCGTGGACGAGGGGCTCGACCGCAGCACCCTGGTGGGACTCCTGGCGAGCATGCGCGGTCTGCAGCCGGCCGACGTCGACGTCGTGGTGGCCCCGACCACGACCGGGACCTCCGCCGACGGCCAGCCCGTCCTCGTACCCGACTCCGCCCCCTTCGCCGCGCTGATGGATGCGTTGCGGACGGACACGCTGAGCCAGCACCTCGCCGCTGCCGGCGCCTCCGGCTGAGGCGCGCGGCGTCCGCTCGACCCGGAGCGGCAGCCCGTCGCGACCGCGAACGTGCACGCCGACCAGCACGCGGGACCGCCATGGCGTCCCCGTCGACCCCCGGCGTACCGTCGATGACTCAGGTGTCACCGGGCGACGACGAGGGGCAGGCGAGCAGCGATGAGCATGATGGCGGACATGATGAAGGCCATGCCGATGGCTGGGACCACGGGCATGGACATGGCGATGATGCAGCGGTGCATGGAGGCGTGCTCGGCGGCCTCGATGGCGGCGACGATGTGTGCCGACGCCGACGGCGGCGAGGGCATGGGTCGATGTGCGTCCATGTGCATGAGCACCGCGGACATGTCGATGACGATGATGCGCATGATGATGCGCCCGGCCGGCTACGACATGGGCGTGATGAGCTCGATGATGACGGCCTGCATGGCCATGGGCACCGCGTGCGCCGCCGAGTGCGACATGCACGCCGAGATGTCCGAGCACTGCCGCATCTGCGCCTCCGCGTGCCGCGCGATGGTCGACTCCTGCACCGAGATGATGTCGGCCATGAAGGGCATGTCCGGGACCGCGATGGCGTGACGGAGGGTGGCGTGACGGAGGGGGGACCCTCCGACAAGTCCTAGGAGGACGCGGCCTGCCCGGTGAGGGGTCGTGCGGCGTACCAGGCCCCGCCGACGGCGACGATCTCCGCGACGGGGTGGATGGCCACGGGCTCCCCCACCTCCGGCGCGGCGCCCGTGGTCAGGTCGCGCACCTCGCCGTCGAGCAGGACGACTGTCAGTGAGCCCGGTCGCCGGGAGGCGACCAGGCCGTCTCGCCATGCGCTCGGGGAGGCGCTGGCGACGGCCTCCTGGATGGGCAGGACGTCGATGCGGATGCGGTTCGGCACGAGGGTTTCCTTGCTCTGCGGCTGTGGCTGGTCCGGCCGACACGGACCGGCTGACGCCGGGCGGCTGTGTCGGTGAGCGACGCGATGCGACGCGGGGGCCCCTGCCCACAGACCAGGCTGATGCCTGCTCGGGAGCGCTCCTCAGAGCTGCCGGGACCGGTACGACGGACTGGTCAGCGACACATTCGACACATGCGCCGGGTCGACGACACGTCGACGCAGCCCGCGGAGTGCGGGCTCACAGGCACAGGCCGAGCCGAGAACATGTGACGAGTGTGCGGGACGGTCCAGATGCTGTCAACGAGTCTCACGATGCGGAACGACACCGAACCGCCCACGTCCGCATACCTAGCACTGCTACGTTTGATGCGTTGCAGATCTAGGTATGGGAGACACCATGCGCATCGACAAGGACCTGGTCGCGGCCTCGGCCACGCCGCTCGTCCTGGGGATCCTGGCTGACGGCGAGCTGTACGGCTACGCGATCCTCAAGCGGGTCTCGGAGCTGTCCGGCGGCCGCATGGAGTGGACCGACGGGATGCTCTACCCGCTCCTGCACCGCCTCGAGCGCCTCGGCTACCTGTCGGCCTCCTGGGGGACGTCCGAGATCGGGCGCCGGCGCAAGCACTACGCCATCAGCCCCGCCGGTCGCGACGCGCTCATGCAGCGGCAGGAGCAGTGGACGGTCGTCGCCGACGCCCTGCGTCAGGTCTGGCAGAGCACGCAGCAGCCGCCCGCCGCCGTGGAGGGGTGGGCATGATGGCCACCCACGCCGAGCTCGAGGCCCGCATCTCCGACTGGCGCGGGTACGTCCTGCGAAGGCAGGCGATCTCCGCCGGTGACGTCGACGAGCTCGAGGACCACCTGCGCGACCAGGTCGCGGACCTGCAGGCGACAGGCCTCGACGACGAGGAGGCCTTCCTCATCGGGATCAAGCGGCTCGGCAACCTGGATGCCGTGTCGCGGGAGTTCGCCCGCGAGCACTCCGAGCGGCTGTGGAAGCAGCTCGTCCTCGTCCCGGAGGCGTCGCAGGGCGCCTCGCCCTGGCCATGGCGTGAGCTGAGCGTGGTGCTCGCCCTCGCGGTCGGGGCCGGGGTCGCGGTGAAGGCTGGGCTGACCTGGTTCGACGCCGACACGTTCGCGCGGAACCTCGCCCTGCTCGTCGTGCCGTTCGTGGGCGCCTACTTCGTCTGGAAGCGACGGCTGACGGTCCGCCAGACGGCTGCCCTGCTCGGACCGCTCGTCGTGCTGGCGGTGGTGGCCAACGTCTACCCGTTCGACCAGGGCGGGTCGACCGACGTGCTCGTCGCTCTGCACGCGCCGGTCGTCATGTGGCTCCTGGCCGGCCTGGCCTACGTCGGGCTCCGATGGCGGTCGGACGGACGACGGATGGACTTCGTCCGGTTCACCGGCGAGCTGGTGATCTACGTGGCGCTCCTCGCGCTCGGCGGTGGCGTCCTGGTCGGGCTCACGGTCGCCGTCATGCAGCTCGTGGGCACCGACGCCGAGCCCCTGGTCGCCCGATGGGTGCTGCCCTTCGCCGTGCCGGGGGCCGTCGTGGTCGCGGCCTGGCTCGTCGAGGCGAAGAAGGACGTCGTCGAGAACATCGCGCCGGTGCTCACCCGCATCTTCACGCCGCTGACGATCGTCATGCTGCTGGCGGTGCTCGGCGCGCTGGCGGCCGCCGGAGGGCTGGTGGAGGTCGACCGCGACCTGCTCATCCTCATGGACGCGATCCTCGTGCTCGTGGTCGGCCTGCTGCTCTACTCGATCTCCGCGCGCGACCCGCTGGCGCCGCCCGGGCTCTTCGACGCGCTGCAGCTCGCGCTCGTGGCCGCCGCGCTCGCGGTCGACGTGGTGATGCTCGCCGCGATGGTGACGCGGATCGCCGAGCTCGGGTCCAGCCCGAACAAGGTCGCTGCGCTGGGCCTGAACCTGCTGCTCCTGGTGCACCTGGGCCGCGCGGCCTGGCTCACCGGCGGGTTCGTGCGGCGCCGTCGCGCCTTCGGCACGCTCGAGCGCTGGCAGACCCGCTACCTGCCGGTCTACGCGCTGTGGGCCGCCGTGGTGGTGCTGGCCTTCCCGCCGCTGTTCCGGTTCGTCTGACGGCGGTGACCCGCCCCCGTCAGGCCGCCGCGAGGGTGGTGACCGTGCCTGCCGAGCCGCGGTACTTCAGGGCGCCGTCGGCCACGAACAGCACCCCTCCCGTCGGCGCGGTGGCGGGGGTCGTGCTGCTCCGCAGGAAGATCCCGCCGTCGGTGCCGACCTGGTTGGGGGCACGCCGGTAGAGCTGGGTGTCACGCGCCGCGGCGCCGGTCCCCCACTGCATGGTCCCGTCGACGAGGGTCACGAAGCGGCGCTGGGCGTCACCCGCCACCTCCGACTCGTAGGCGCGGGCGGTGGCGTCGGTGCCGGCGACGAGCACCCCCTGACCGCCTGCCGCCAACGGGGTGACGGTGATCCCGACGCCACCGTCCTGGATCACCTTGAGACCTGCGGCCGTCCCCCTGCCGCCGCCGACGGTGACCAGACCGGTCCCCCGGTCGACGCCGAACGGCGAGTCCACGTACACGTTCCCGGCCTGGTAGCGGCACAGCTCGAGGTTGACCTGCCCCTCGGCCGCGCGCAGGGACCAGCGGGGTTCCCGCCCGTTGCCGACGCGGGTGGCGAAGACGATCTCGCGGTGGTGGTTGTCGCTGCCGACCACGCGCAGCTGCTCGCCGCGCTCGCTCACCTGCACCTCGAAGTCGGCCATGTTGGTCCGGATCGCGGTCTTCTCGGTGCCGATCTTGCCGGTGACGGGGTCGACGAACTTGATCTCGAGCCGGGTCCGCAGCGAGCCTGTCGAGTCCGGCACCTCGAAGCCGATGTGCCCGTGCTGCAGGTTCTTCGCCAGGCTCGACGGGTCGTCGTTGTTGAGGAAGTGCGCGCCGATCCAGGCCACCGACTGCGGCGTGGACGGGTGACCGTCGATCCAGGTGAAGTCGCCGTCGGCGTAGTGCGGGGTGGGCCAGGCGGCACGGTAGGTCAGCATCCCCTTGGCGCGCGCGTCCTTGAGCTCGACCCGGATCGACTCGCCGTAGTGGTTGAAGTGCGGCTGGTAGGTCTCCAGCACCACCCTGCCGGTCGAGTCGAAGATGCCGGGCCCGCCGTTGGTGCCGCCGGCCGGCGAGGACCTGACGAGCAGCGTGCTGGGGTTGGCCGTGCTGCCGATGGTCACGTCGTCGTCGATCACCTGGGCCATCGGGACGGGCCCACGCAGCAGCCGGGCTCCGGGCAGATCTGCAGGCAGGGTGGCGGGCAGAGTGGCAGGCAAGGACGGGCTCGCTGCCGCACCGGACTGCGTGGCGGCGACGGCAGCGGCTGAGGTCAGCGCCACCGCGCCGATGCGGAAGGCAGCACGCCTGCTCAGCCCCGCGGGAGGCGCCTCGGGCGAGCCCGCCTCGACCGACGGTGGCTCCACCCGCAGCAGGTCCTGCGCCTCGACCGACGGTGGCGCCGGCTGCGCCGAACCCTGCGCGCCGACCGCCGGCGCCACCGGCACTCGGCGCTGGGGCACCGTCAGGTGCACGTCGCCTGCGCGGCCGAGCAGCTCGAACGTGTGCGTCGCCGCCCGACCGCCGTCGAGCTCGATCGTGGCCGTGTAGGTCCAGCGGGTGACGGGGTGCCCGGCGCCGTCGCTGAACCCTGGCTGGTCCGTCGTGGCGAGCCGGATCGCCGCCCGGCCCTCGTGGTCGAGGTCGACGACCACCGGGCGCGGGACCACGACGGCGCCTGTCGCGTCCCAGACGCGCGGTGTCGAGGAGACGACCGCGACACGCCCCGACCATGGCGCGCCGACGTCGTCGACGAACGGGCCGAGGTGCACGATGGTGGTGCGGATGTCCGGCATGGGGCCCCCTCGTGTCGCGCGAGCCTCGATGATGAGGCGTCGGCACTCACCTGGGAAAAGCCCCATCTCTCATCGTGGTCGCCGTTCGGTCGATGGAAGGGCGCACCCCGGACTGGGGCCCCGCCCACGGAGGACGAGGAAGTCGCGCCATGGACGCCGTGACCCGACGCAGCGCTGCGAGCCGGCGAGGCCGCTGGCGGCGCAGCGGCTGGCTCCGCCGGGGGCTCTTCGAGACCGGGTCCGGGCCCGCGATCGGCCTGATCACCGTCGCGCTCGTGGTCGTGGCCCTGCTGACGTTCGTCCTCGCGGGCCGTGGCACCGCGATCTTCCACGCGTTCTACCTACCCATCGTCCTGGCCGCGAACCGTTTCCGGTGGCGCGGCGCCATCGCCACGGCCGTCCTGGCCGGCCTGTTCTCCGGACCGCTCCGGCCGGTCAGCGAGGCAGCGGGACCCGCCCAGCAGACGTGGGCATGGGTGCTGCGCGCCGTGGTCTTCCTGCTCGTCGGCCTGCTCGTCGCGTGGCTCTCACGGGAGTCGACCACCTCGTTCGCCACGGCCATCCGCGAGCGCGGCAACGCCGGAGCGCTCCGGGACGCCGTGAAGCGCGGCGTGCTGCAGGCGCACTACCAGCCGATCGTCGACCTCGGCTCCGGTGACCTCATCGGCTTCGAGGCGCTGTGCCGCTGGACGCACAGCACGCACGGGCCCATCCCTCCCGGCGAGTTCATCCCCCTCGCGGAGCGGACGGGCGTCGTCGTGCCGCTGGGTCGCGACATGCTCGGGCGGGCGACCCGCCAGGCGGCCGCCTGGCACGCGTCAGGCCATCCGCACCTCATGGTCACGGTGAACGTCAGCGCCGAGCAGCTGATCCGCAGCGACCTCCTCGATGACGTCGGCGACGCGCTGCGCTCCACCGGCCTTCCCCCGTCCGCGCTCTGCCTCGAGATCACCGAGAGCGCCGTCATCCGCGACCCTGTCGCCGCGATGGCCAACGTCAGGGCCGCTCACGACCTCGGCGTGCTGGTCGCCCTGGACGACTTCGGCACCGGCCACTCGTCGTTCGCGTACCTGCGGGACTTCCCGATCGACATCATCAAGATCGACAAGTCCTTCGTTGACGACGTCGACACGGACCCCCAGGTGTCGGCCCTGGTGGTCGCGGTGATCGAGCTCGCCCACGCCCTGGGCGCCATCACCATCGCCGAGGGGATCGAGCGGGCCTCCCAGCACGACACGCTGCGGCGGCTCGCGTGCGACTGGGGTCAGGGCTACCTCCTGGGTCGGCCCGCCCCTGCGGAGGACGCCGTCCTGGGCGCCGACGCCTGGGACCAGGTCGACCGCCCGGTCTGAGCCGCACGACACCGGGCCTGAGCCGCACGACCGCCGGGGCTGAGCCGCAGGGCGGTCCCCGCCGGGGTTGCGGACCTACGGCGCACCGTCCGACGCGACGGTCGGCGTACGGTGCAGAGCACGGCGGCCCGGTTGCGGGCCGTGCCCAGACGAAGGAGCCAGCCCATGATCGTGTGCGTCGTCGTGAACGAGTCCGGCGAGGTCGGCGGCGGCTGGGGCAAGGCCCGCCGCGTCGCACTGGCCACTGTCGCCGACGGGGCGGTGACCGACTGGCGTGAGGCCGACGTCCGCTGGGACGAGGCGCACGACCAAGGTCCCGAGGGCTCCCACCACGCGCGGATCGTGCGGTTCCTGCGGGAGAACGACGTCGAGGTCGCAGTCGCCGGTCACATGGGTCCGCCGATGCAGAACACCCTGACCAAGCTGGGCCTGCGGGTGGTTCTCGGGGCCACAGGTGACGCCCGCGCGGCAGCCGTGGCGGCCGCCGCCTGATCTGACGGCCCCTCGCACCCGACGTCAGCCGAGCCGCGGCAGCACCTGGTCGCCGAGGAGCACCGAGCGGAACGTGTCCCCGCGCTCGGCGACACGGTCCAGCACCGTGCGGATCGTGAACGCGTCGGGACGCAGCCACGGCTCGTCCAGCTCGTCCCAGGTGATCGGCGCCGACACCGGGGCTCCGGCGGCGGCCCGAGGACTGTAGGGAGCGACCAGCGTCTTGTTGATCGCGTTCTGGGTGTAGTCGAGGCGAGCCTGCCCGCCGCGCTCGCGTACGCCCCACTTCCAGCTGACCAGCTCGGGCACCACGGAACCGACGGTCTTCGACAGACGCTCGACCCACGCCCTCGTCTCGTCGAAGCCGGGGCCGACGACGATGGGCACCCAGATCTGGATCCCCCGCCGTCCTGTCAGCTTCGGCAACGCGCGCACACCGAGGTGCTCGAACGCGTCGCGGTGCAGTCGGGCCAGCAGCACGACGTCCTCCCACGCCGTGGCGGGTCCCGGGTCGATGTCGATCAGCGCGTAGGTGGGCCGGCGCGGCTCGGCGGCGAGGGACGTCCACGCATGCCACTCGAGCGCCCCGAAGTTCGCCGCCCAGACCAGGGCGGCGGGCTCGTCGACGACGAGGTAGGTCGTCGTCTCACCCCCGTCCGCCTCGGGGTTGACCCATCGCGGCAGCCACGCCGGCGCATGGTCGGGCACCTGCTTGTGCCAGAACCCGGGCCGGGCGGCGCCCTCGGGGAAGCGGTGCAGGTTGAGGGCACGGCCCCGCAGGTACGGCAGGACGA
>DASXVR010000013.1:0-3470 GCA_036504175.1 Actinotalea sp.
CAACAACAAGTCAGTCCGGATCGTCGGCCTGGTGGCGATCATCGCCGGCATCGTCCTGGTCCTGGCCGGCGGTGTCACGTGGGGCACCGTCCGCAGCCAGCTGGTCGAGGAGAAGATCACCGTCTCCGAGGACGCCGCATCCTTCGCGAACAAGCCGGTCACCGGCCCGCTGGAGGCCTACGCGCAGGCCAGCATCATCAAGGAGCACTCCCTCAAGGCCGGCGGCGGCAAGACCTACGCCGAGCTCGACCGTGAGGACCCGGCCCGCGCCACCGTCATGAACGGCTCGTTCCTGCGTGCCTCGCTGTTCACCTCCGTCATCGCCTTCGGTGTCGCCGCCTTCGCCGCCGGCATGGGCGTGCTGTTCATCCTCGTCGGATGGGCCCTGCGCGTCCTGGCCAAGGAGCCCGTCGTGGCCCCCGCCGGCCGCGAGACCGTCACCGCCTGAGACCTTCCCAGGGCAGGTAAGCCCCTCGCTCATCCGAGCGGGGGGCTTTCCCGCGTCCGCTGACGGCCGACTGACGCCGGTTCGCGGATCGGCTCGGACGCCGAGCTGGTAGAGCGACTCAGACGCCGAGCTGGTCGAACAGGTCCGCGCGGTTGGCCAGCAGGGTCTGCCGGTACTCCCCGAGCCAGTCGCCGGCGTAGGCACGCGGGACGATCTCGATGGTCATCAGAAGAGTCAGGTAGAGCCGGTAGAGCGCCAACCGCCGGTCGGCCGCGGCGTCGAAGCCCGAGAGAGTGCCCGAGGTCGGCTCGTCTGGCAGGTGTCCACCCGCGGACCGGTACCCCTCGAGCAGGCCCGCGCTCGGTGCGACGACCGACATCGCCTCGGCGCCGACGAGATCCATCAGCGGGTCGCCGAAGATGCCTCGCTCCAGGTCGACGACGCCGGTGATCCGGCCCGTCGAGGTGTCGATGAGCACGTTGCCGGGCCACAGGTCCATGTGGACCAGGACCGGCTCGGTCACGGGCGCCAGGGCGCCGGTGGCCTCCGCGAGCGCCGCCCGCACCCGCCCGGCCTCGACGTCCACGCCCCAGGTCACCGCGTCGGTCAGGAGGGCGTCGACCATCGCGGAGAAGACCTCGGGCCAGCGCTGCCCCTGCAGCCCTGGTGAGGAGGGGTAGCCGAACAGCCGGCCGGTCCGCGTGTGGAAGCCCGCCAGGACGGCGCCCCACTCGTGCTCGGTCCGCCGGGTGACGTCGTCGGGCAGCGCGGTGCGCACCTCCTGCCACGAGGTCCCCGGGACGTGCTCCATGACCAGCACGTCGACGTCGACGAGGGTGCGGGTGAGGTCGGCGTGGAGCACCGCTGGCGTCGGGACAGGCGCCGGCGCAGCGGCCCGCAGGAGGGCGATCTCCGCGCGCAGAAGGTCCCGCTCGTACGTGAGGAGGGGCGGCCGCGGGATGGCTGGGGACACGCCCGTCTTCGTGACGACCGTGCGTCCGTCGCTCAGCTCGACCTGCTGGACCGCCGCGAAGAGGCCGCCGGTGAGCTCGCGCACGCTCACGGGGGTGCCGACAGGGGCGAGCACGGCTGCGAGCTCGGTGGGGTCGAGGGGACGTCGCGTGGTCACCGGCCCAGTCTCCCGGTGACCGAGCGCGCGCGTGCGATGTACGCCAGCCCGGCCGGTCGGCTGGTCGGTCGGCTGGTCGGCCGGTCGGTCGGTCCAGCGGGGCCTCGCCACGCACGTCGCAAACTCGCGAATAAAACCGGACCTTTGGCCCAAGAAATCCCCTGGACGGACGCGCAACCCTAGGAGCAGGGAACGACAGGCGTTCCTGACGAGGGACCAGGAGACGCGAACCTCCCCCTCGGCCTCCTGGGAAGGGCATTGGTCATGAACAACAACAAGTCAGTCCGGCTCGTCGGCTTGGTCGCGATCATCGCCGGCATCGTCCTGATCCTCGCGGGTGGCGTCACCTGGGGCATGGTGCGCAGCCAGCTGGTCGAGGAGAAGATCACCGTCGCCGAGGACGCCTCGCACTTCGCCAACGCCAAGGTCACCGGGCCCCTCGAGGCCTACTGGCAGGCCGACATCATCAAGCACCACTCGCTCGAGGCCGGCGGCGGCAAGACCTACGCCGAGCTCGGCCGTGACGACCCGATCCGTGCGGTCGTCATGAACGGCTCGTTCCTGCGGGCCTCGCTCTTCACATCCGTCATCGCCTTCGGTGTCGCCGCCTTCGCGATCGGCATGGGCGTCATGTTTGTCCTCGTCGGCTGGGCCCTGCGCTCCCTGGGAGCCGCACCCGCCGTCGCACCGACTGCCCGGGAGACTCTCACCGCCTAAGACCCTTCCCAGGGCATCACGGGCCCCTCATCCACCCGGATGAGGGGCCCGTGTGGTGTCTGCGGCCGGTCGGGGGACGGGTTCGCCGGTGGCGCCGGCGAGGGCGCAGATCTCGTCGAGGGCCGAGGTCAGGTCTGCCCGGAGCCGCTCGGCCGACGGCCACAGGTCGGGCGCGACCCGCATCGTCACGGAGAGCCGCCCCCCGAAGGACAGCGCGACCGCCGCCACCGGGACGTTCCCGACGATCGGCGTCACCGGGACGATGGACCGGACGCTGCGACCGGCGAGGGTCATCGGACCCGCAGGCCCGCGCAGGTTGGTGACCAGGGTGTTCATCGACCGCTGATGGTCGACCATCGGCCGGTAGACCCGCAGGGCGGCGAGCGCCCGGAAGGCGGGGGAGAGCACGACCGTCGACGCCGCCGAGAGATGGCGCTTGCGCGGCCGTGAGAGCTCGGCGATCCGCGTGAGGTGCGGACCGACCGCCTCGAACGCCCCCGTCGGCGCGGGGACCGGCAGCCGCACCACGCCCACCCGGTTCTGTAGGGTGGCGCGCGCATGGCCGTGGCCGGTCGTGGGGAGGGGCACGGTCACCGGGCAGCCGATGACGATCCGTGGCACCGGCTGGCCGCGACGAGCCAGCTCCGCATGCACCGTCCGGCCGAACGCGCACAGCACCGCGTCGTTCACCGTCGCGCCGCGGGACTTCGCGGCTGCGCGGAACGCCTCGAGGTCGACGTCGGCCACGAGCAGCCGCATACCGCTGTGGACGGGACGGTTGATCACGGTCTTCGGTGCCTGGGCGCCGGCCGACCCGGCGAGCTCGAGGACCGCAGCTCCGAGGAGGACGAGGCCTTGCGGGAGCCGGACCACGAGCCGCGCGCGGGTGGTGGCGGTGTCCCGGATGAGCCGGGCGCGGGACGGGAGGGGTGGCTCGTCGGCGGCGGCTGGCTCCACACCCGGACCGGTGGCTGCGGGGTCAGGTCCGCCGAGCGCGGTCAGCACGGTCCTTAGCGTCGCCGGCCCGTCGGCCGCCGCGTGGTGGCTGAGCCAGACGAGGGCGGACCCGCCGTCCGCGACCCCCTCGACCACGACGACCCGCCACAGCGGTCGGTCCATGTCCAGGGGCTCGAGCGCGAGGTCCGCGACGAGGTCGAGCAGCGCGCCCTCGTCCCC
>DASXVR010000014.1:0-6713 GCA_036504175.1 Actinotalea sp.
CCGCTGAACATGGAGAGCAGCACGCCGACGAACAGGCCGAACCAGGCGCCGGACGCGAGCCCGGCCAGGGCCACGCGCGAGTACGTGAGCCGCCCGGTCACCCGCTCCACCATCCGCAGGTCGGTGCCGACGATCGTGACGTGCTGGACCGGGAAGGCCTTGTCCGACAGGTGGTCCACGGCCTTCTGGGCCTCGAGGTAGGTCGGGTAGGACGCGATGGGCTCGCCCTGCGGCAGCGTCGGGACACCCGGGGTACGGCCTCGGTTCATGGTCATGCCACCGAGTCTGCTCCACCATCGCCGCCGGTGCGAGACTCCGCCCACCGCGGGAGGCCCACTACGCTTGCCGCGTGACCAGCGCCGGAACCCGCGTCTTCGTCGCGCGACTCGCCGGCACCGCCGTCTTCGACCCGATCGGGGACCAGGTGGGCCGCGTGCGCGACGTCGTCGTGCTGCTGCGCGCCAAGGGCGCCCCGCGAGCCGTGGGCCTCGTCGTCGAGGTGCCGGGCCGACGACGCGTGTTCCTCCCTCTCACACGCGTGACCGCCATCGATGCCGGCCAGGTCATCAGCACCGGCCTGGTGAACATGCGGCGCTTCGAGCAGCGCACGTCGGAGACGCTGGCCATCGGCGAGCTGCTCGACCGCCGCGTCGAGCTCACCGACGGCTCCGGCGAGGCCACGATCGTCGACGTCGCGATCGAGGCGCAGCGCACCCGCGACTGGCTGGTCACCAAGATGTTCGTGCGACGCCAGGCTCCCGGCAAGACGTCCCTGATGCGGCGCCGCGGCGAGACGCTCCTCATCGACGTGCAGGACGTGCGCTCGCTCGCACCGCGCTCGGAGCAGGGCGCGCAGCTGCTGCTCGCCTCGTACGAGGACCTCAAGCCCGCGGACCTCGCCGACGTGCTGCACGACCTGAGCACCACCCGTCGCCTCGAGGTGGCACGCGCGCTGAACAACGAGCGTCTGGCCGACGTGCTCGAGGAGCTGCCCGAGGACGACCAGGTCGCGATCCTCTCCGGCCTCGGGGTGAACCGCGCCGCCGACGTCCTGGACGTGATGCAGCCCGACGACGCAGCCGACCTGCTCAGCGAGATGCCTGACGCCCAGGCCTCCGAGCTCCTCGAGCTCATGGAGCCGGAGGAGGCGCGGGACGTCCGGCGGCTGCTGGCCTACCAGGAGGACACCGCGGGCGGCCTGATGACCACCGAGCCGGTCATCCTCGGCCCGGAGACCACCATCGCAGCGGCGCTCGCGCACGTCCGGCGCCAGGACCTCACGCCCGCGCTGGCGTCGATGGTCTTCGTGGCGCGCCCGCCGCTCGAGACGCCCACCGGCCGGTTCCTCGGGGTCGTGCACATCCAGCGGCTGCTGCGTGAGCCACCGCACGAGGCGATCGGCGGCCTGCTGGACGCCGACATCGAGAAGGTTCACGTCAACGCTCCCCTGGGTCAGCTCACCCGGTTGCTCGCGACCTACAACCTGCTCGCCCTTCCGGTGGTCGACGAGGACCGCCGCCTTCTGGGCGCGGTGAGCGTCGACGACGTCCTGGACCACCTCCTGCCCTCCGACTGGCGTGAGAACGACGCCGACGAGACCGACCAGGTGATGGCCCAGCAGCAGCAGGAGGGCGGCCATGCCTGAGCGCCTCGATCTGCCGCAGGAGATGCGGCGTCCGCTGCGACCGCGCTTCGGGCCCGACACCTTCGGGAAGATGGCCGAGTCGATCGCCCGGTTCCTGGGCACACCGCGGTTCCTCGTCTACATGACGGTGTTCTGCGCCTTCTGGCTCGCCTGGAACACCTGGGGACCCGTCCCGCTGCGCTTCGACCGCGCAGACCTCGGCTTCACCGCACTGACCCTGATGCTCTCGCTCCAGGCGTCGTACTCGGCCCCCCTGATCCTCCTCGCACAGAACCGGCAGACCGACCGTGACCGCGTGTCGGCCGAGCAGGACCGCCAGCGTGCCGACCGCTCCCTCGCAGACACCGAGTACCTGGCACGCGAGATGGCCGCGCTCCGCATCGCGCTCGGTGAGGTCGCCACCCGCGACTTCGTCCGGTCCGAGCTGCGCAACCTGCTCGAGGAGATGGCGCTGGACCGTGACACGGAGCGCGGTACGGACGGAGCGCCGGCGCGAGCCGCCGACCGCACGGCGGTGAGGTCCCCGGAGCGACCGGCCGTCCTGGAGGACGAGTGGATCCGCTCGGACGAGTCCGACGCAGACTCCGACGACGAGCCGAACGTGACGGCCCCCGAGCGCTGAGTCCCATGGTCCGGTGGTCCCGTCCAGGCCCCGCGACGCGCAACCTACGATGGACGCATGTCAGCCCCCACCGTCGAGGCCGTGACCGCTGCGCTCGCAACTGTCCTCGACCCCGAGATCCGCCGACCGATCACCGAGCTGCAGATGGTCCGCTCGGTCGACGTCACCGATGCCACCGACGGCACTGACGGCGCCCTGGTGACCGTCGGCGTCGACCTGACGACCGCCGGTTGCCCGCTCAAGGACACGATCACCCGCGAGGTCACGGCGACCGTCGGCGCGCTCGAGGGCGTCGCCTCCGTCCGGGTCGACCTCGGTGTGATGAGCGCGGAGCAGCGGGCCGAGCTCCGGTCCCAGCTGCGCGGCGGTGTCGCCGAGCCGGTCATCCCGTTCTCCCAGCCCGGCAACCTGACCCGCGTCTACGCGGTCGCGTCGGGCAAGGGTGGCGTGGGCAAGTCGTCGGTCACCGCGAACCTCGCCGTGGCCATGGCCGCCGCCGGCCTCAAGGTGGGCGTGCTCGACGCGGACGTCTACGGCTTCTCCATCCCGCGCATGCTCGGCGTCACCCAGTCGCCCACCAAGGTCGACGACATGATCCTGCCGCCGCTCGCGCACGGGGTGAAAGTCATCTCGATCGGCATGTTCGTCCCGCCCGGCCAGCCCGTGGTGTGGCGTGGCCCGATGCTGCACCGCGCTCTGCAGCAGTTCCTCGCGGACGTCTTCTGGGGCGACCTGGACGTGCTCCTGCTCGACCTCCCGCCCGGGACCGGGGACATCGCGATCTCGGTGGCCCAGCTGCTGCCGTCGAGCGAGCTCATCATCGTGACCACGCCCCAGGTCGCGGCCGCCGAGGTGGCCGAGCGCGCAGGGTCCATCGCCCAGCAGACGCGGCAGCACATCGTCGGTGTCGTGGAGAACATGTCCTGGCTCGAGCAGGCGGACGGCACGCGGCTCGAGGTGTTCGGGTCCGGCGGCGGTCAGACCGTCGCGGACAGCCTGGCGAAGACCACCGGAACGCCCGTCCCGCTGCTGGGCCAGGTGCCGCTCGACATGGCGCTCCGCGAGGCAGGCGACGACGGCACACCCGTCGCGCTCAGCGCACCCGACTCGGCCGCGGCCCGCGTCCTCACGGCCGTGGCGACCACCCTCGGTCACCGGTCGCGCGGACTCGCAGGTCGCTCGCTCGGGCTCTCCCCCGTCAGCCGCTGAGGCTCCGCCCCCCTGGCTTCGTCGTCCCGTCGGCCTAGCCCCACGCTCTCATTCGGGTCGCCGTCGATGTTGACTTTTGTTTGATATTGGTCGAGACTGGTCGGGTGCTGGCACAGCAACGTCAAGAGCTGATCCTCGAGCGCGCCCGCGCCGACGGTGCCGTTCGCGTCGCCGATCTCGTCACCAGCCTCGACGTGTCGGACATGACCGTCCGCCGCGACATCGCCGAGCTCGCCCGCCGCGGCCTGGTGCAGCGCGTGCACGGCGGAGCCGTCGACGCCCGACGTGCCGCGCACGAGCCCGGCTTCGGCGCCAAGCGCCTGCTGGCGGCCACAGAGAAGTCGGCGATCGCCCGGGCGGCCCTGCACCACATCGTCCCCGGCAGCGCGATCGCCCTGTCGGGCGGCACCACCACGCACCTGCTCGCCGAGCTCGTCGCCCAGGACGCGACGCTGCGTCCGCTGACGGTCGTCACCAACTCCCTTCCTGCCGCCGAGGCGCTGCACCAGCCCGACGACCGTGACCTGACGGTGGTGCTGCTGGGCGGCACGCGCACGCCGTCGGACGCGCTCGTCGGCCCTGTCACGGTGCGTGCCCTCACCGCGCTGCGCGTCGACGTCGCCTTCCTCGGGGTGCACGGGCTCGACCCGGAGGCCGGGCTCACCACGCCCAACCTCCTCGAGGCGGAGACGGACCGCGCCCTCCTCGCCTCCGCGAGCCGCAGCGTCGTGCTCGCCGACCACTCCAAGTGGGGCTCGGTCGGGCTCAGCCGCATCCTCGACCTGGCCGAGGTCGACGTCCTGATCTGCGACGACGGCCTCGCCGACGACGACGCCACCCTCGCGCGCAGCATCGTCGGAACGCTCGAGCTCGCCTCGACGGGACGCCGCCCGGCGTCCGAGGCCGACTCCGCCGACCACAGCGCCAGCCGCAGCACCGGCCATCCCGACCTCCACCCGACCGACCACCCCCGACGCACCGCGCCCTGAGGAGCACCGTGACAACCCCACCGCAGGCACCCTTGGTGCGACGCACGGCCACCCAGCTCGCCGACGGCCGCGAGCTGCTGTACTTCGACGACTCGGAGCCCTACGTCTCGGGCGGCGCGACCCGGCGCCTCGACGACCCGCGACCGCTGCCACCCCGCTTCGCCCCGGCCCCGCTGACGGCCGAGGGCTCGCCGGCCGCGCAGGTCGGCCCGGAGATGCGGCTCGACCCGCTCACGGGCGACTGGATCCCGATGGCCTCCCACCGGATGAACCGGACCTTCCTGCCCGCGGCCGACTCCTGCCCGCTGTGCCCGGCCCGCCCCGGCGCGACCTACTCCGACGGCGAGATCCCCGACACCGACTACGACGTGGTCGTCTTCGAGAACCGGTTCCCGGCGCTCATGCAGATCCCGGGCGTCACGCTCGCCGACGGCTGGGAGGTGGACGGCGAGCCGCTCTGGCAGGCCAGGCCGGCGGCCGGACGGTGCGAGGTCGTCTGCTTCAGCTCCGACCACAACAGCTCGTTCGCCGCCCTCAGCCCACGGCGCGTGCGCACCATCATCGAGGCCTGGGCGGATCGCACGACCGAGCTGAGCGCTCTGGACGGCATCGAGCAGGTCTTCCCGTTCGAGAACCGCGGGCGCGAGATCGGCGTCACCCTGCCGCACCCGCACGGCCAGATCTACGCCTTCCCCTACGTCGCCCCGCGCACCCAGGCGATGCTGCGCCAGGCCGCCGCGTACCGGGACCGTACGGGTGGTCACCTGCTGCACGACGTCGTCGCCGCCGAGCGGGCCGCCGGCACCCGGGTGATCCTGGACACCGAGCACTGGATCGCGTACGTCCCGGCCGCTGCGCGCTGGCCCGTCGAGGTCCACCTGGCCCCGAAGCGCGACGTGCTCGACCTGCCCGGCCTGACCGACGAGGAGCGCGACGACCTCGCCGTCACCTACCTCGAGCTGCTGCGCCGCCTGGACCAGTTCTTCGTGGACGTCGACGGCACGTCCATCCCGCTGCCCTACATCGCCGGCTGGCACCAGGCGGTCGTCGGGGAGGGCCGCGAGCTCGGGCGTCTGCACCTGCAGGTCTTCTCGGTGCTGCGCGCCGCGGGCAAGCTCAAGTACCTGGCCGGCGTCGAGTCCGGCGTCGCCTCATGGATCAGCGACACCACGCCCGAGCGCATCGCGGCACGACTGCAGGAGGTAGCTCTGTGAGCACCGTCGGAACCCAGGGCATCGCTCCGCAGTGGCTGGCTGCGTGGGAGCCCGCCGAGGGTTCGGCGCGCGTCGTCGCGGCCTTCCGGGAGCGCTTCGGTGAGGAGCCCGACGGCGTGTGGTCAGCGCCCGGGCGGGTCAACATCATCGGCGAGCACACGGACTACAACGGCGGCCTGTGCCTGCCGATCGCGATCCCCCACCGCACCTACGTCGCGCTGCGGCGACGCGACGACGGTCAGGTGACCATCGCCTCGGCACAGGAGCCGGAGGCCGGCGCCATCACCGTCGCGCTGGACCAGGTCGGACCGGGCACCGTCACGTCGTGGGCCCGCTACGCGGTCGGGGTGGCGTGGGCGCTGGGTCAGGCCGGGCACGCGGTGTCGGGCTTCGACGCCGTCGTCGACTCCTGCGTCCCCTACGGTGCGGGCCTGTCGTCGTCGGCAGCGCTCGAGTGCGCCGTCGCCGTGGCGCTGGACGAGGTCGACAGCCTGGGCCTCGGCTCGTCCGACAAGGGTCGTCAGCAGCTGGCGGCGGCGTGCATCCGCGCCGAGAACGAGATCGCCGGGGCGCCGACTGGCGGCATGGACCAGTCGGCCTCGCTCCTGTGCCAGGCGGGCCACGCGCTGCTCCTGGACTGCCGCGATGGCTCCCTGCACCAGATCCCCTTCGACCTGGCGTCCCACGGCCTCGCGCTGCTGGTCATCGACACGCGCGCCGAGCACCAGCTCGCCGACGGTCAGTACGCGGCCCGCCGCTCGACCTGCGAGGGCGCTGCCCGGCAGCTCGGCGTCGAGACCCTGCGGGACGTGACGGACCTCGAGGCGGCGATGGCGGCCCTCGGCGACGACGAGGACCCCGTGGGCGCAGACGTCACGCGGCGCCGGGTGCACCACGTCGTGACCGAGATCACCCGGGTGCAGCTGGTCGAGACCCTGCTCGACGCCGGTCGGGTCGAGGACCTGGGACCGGTGCTGACGGCCGCCCACGCCTCGCTGCGCGACGACTACGAGGTCAGCTGCCACGAGCTCGAC
>DASXVR010000015.1:0-10254 GCA_036504175.1 Actinotalea sp.
GCAGGGGAGAGCGCACGGCGAACCGGTACGCTCGCCGGAGGGCTGCTCCGGCCCGCCCACTGGTCCAGTACTGCGGAGGTCAAGCGTGGCGACCATCGGTGATGTCGCGCGGGAGGCCGGCGTCGCACGGAGCACGGTCTCGGCCGTGCTCAACGGGCGCAAGCTGGTCCTGCCGGACACACGTGCCCGCGTCGAGGCGGCGATCGAGAAGCTCGACTACTCGGTCAACTCCGGCGCGCGCGCCCTCGCGACGGCACGAACGATGACACTCGGCCTCGTCGTGCGCTTCCATGAGGCGGAGTTCAGTCCCGCACTTGCGACCTACATCGTGGCGATCACCGATGCCGCCCGCGAGCACGGCTACGGGATGCTCCTCCTGACCGAGACCGACGGCGCCGCGGCGATCCGCAAGGCGATCGCCGGACGCCAGGTCGACGGACTGGTCCTGCTCAGCGTCGTCGAGGGCGACCCGCGCATCGAACCCCTCGCGGCCGCGGACTTCCCGGCCGTCCTCGTCGGCATGCCTCAGGACACGCGTGGGCTCGACGCCGTCGACCTGGACTTCGCTGCGGCTGCCCGGATGCTGGTCGACCACCTGGTCGAGGCCGGCCATCAGGAGGCGACGTTCCTCACCTGGCCGGAGGAGGTCTTCGTCTCCGGCCGCACGTACGCCCGTCGATTCCGCGACGCGAGCCTCGACCAGGCGGGTGCGCGCGGGATGCGGCTGGAGCTCATCCACTGCACCTCGGGGCCAGACCAGGTCCGTGACGCGCTGCGGGCGGCGTTGACGCGGCCCGGTGCCCCGGAGGCCCTGCTGGTTCACAACGACGCCGCGATCGCCATGCTCCCGATGGTGATGCACGACCTCAACCTCGCGGTGCCGGACGATCGCTCGGTCGTCAGCCTGTACTCAGCCGAGCTGGGGCGCCTCTACGCGCTGCCCTACACGTCCGTGGAGTCCCAGCCGGAGACCGTCTCCGAGATCGCCGTGGACCTGCTCGTGCGGCGCCTGGCGGACACGGGTGCACCGCGGGGGACGCACAGGCTCGTGGCGCCGATCCTCACGCCGCGCGCGAGCGTGCGCCACGCGGCGCAGGCCTGACCCGCAGCCCGCCCTGGGCTGAGGCGAGCGCTGCCCGCTCGGAAGCGCAGCCCTCGCGGCCCGTGACCGAACTGTGACCTCGCCAGCGAACCGGTTCGCTTGACGGCGCCCACCGCAGGTGTCATCGTTCAGCGAACCGGTTCGCTGGCGAATGACGGCGGCTGCTCAGGTCGGACGACGAGCGGGTGCGGCGGTCTCGGCGTGCAGCCGGCCCGGTGCCTGCATCCGACCGGGGTCGGCCTTCTGACCGACTAGGTCAACCTCAACGACGAGAGGAAGAACACGATGGGAACGATGAGCCCGCGCAGTGCGGCTGGCATCGGCATGGTGGTGGCGGCGGGGTTCGTCCTGGCCGCGTGCTCGGGCGGCTCGACCCCGGAACCAGGGTCGACCGGCGCCGCATCCGAGGGCACCACGACCTCGGCGATCACGTTCTGGGACCCGTACCCGCAGCGGGAGGCAGGCTCGGACTGGGACAAGCTCGTCGCCTCCTGCGCGCCCGCGGGTTCGACGCTCACCCGGTCCAGCGCCCCGCAGACCGACCTGTTCAACCAGCTGACGACGGCGGTCAAGGAGGGCAACGCCCCTGACGTCGTGCTCCTGGACAACCCGATGATGCCGGAGGCGGCTTCGTCCGGGCTCCTGGCGACGGCCGAGCAGGCGGGCATCGACACCACCGGCATCGACGCGAACCTCATCGGCCCCGGCGTCGTCGACGGCGTCGCCTACGGCGTCCCGATGGGCTCGAACGCGCTCGGGCTCTACTACAACAAGGACGTGCTGACAGCCGCCGGAGTCGACCCGACGAGCATCAAGGACTGGGCTTCGCTGAACGCGGCCATCGAGAAGGTCGTCGCCACCGGCGCCAAGGGCATCACGTTCTCCGGCATCGCGGGTGAGGAGGGCGTCTTCCAGTTCGAGCCGTGGTTCTGGGGCGCCGGTGCCGACCTGTCCGACGTCGGCTCGGCCGCGGCGATCAGTGCCGGCCAGCTCGTCTCGGACTGGATCGGCAAGGGCTGGGCCCCTCGTTCGGCAGCGACGGACAACCAGTCCGCGTCGTGGGACCTGTTCCTGACCGGCGAGTACGGCTTCGCCGAGAACGGCTCGTGGTTCGCCTCGGCCGCCGCCGACAACAAGACTTTCGCGGCCGGCATGATCGCGATCCCGGCCAAGGACTCCGCGGTGGCGCCCGTCCCGACTGGCGGCGAGTTCGCGGTGGCTCCGCTGCAGAGCAAGGACGCGTCGAACCACTACGCCAACGCTGCGGCGGTAATCGCGTGCCTGACCGGTGACGCGCACGGGAACGCCACGAGTGAGGCGCTCGGCTACCTGTCGGCCAAGGCCGGCGTCCGGGCCACGCAGGTTGCGGACAACCCGCTGTGGACGCCGTGGGTCGACATCGTCCAGGGCGCGCAGGGTCGTACCACTGACCTGGGCGCGGACTACGTCAACGCCTCTGCCGCTCTCTCCGAGGCGATCCAGGGGGCGCTCAACGCAGCGGGTGACAGCTCCGGCGTCGAGTCGGCGTTCAAGGACGCCTCCGGCAGCTGATCCATCGGCGGTGGGCGCGTCCGTGAAGCGCACCGGCGCGCCCACCGCACCACGACCACCAGATCTCGAGCGAGGACCCTGACATGACCGTCACGAGACCGGAAGCTGCGCTGTCACAGGCGACCCCGGGCCGAACGGAGGCACGGCCCCCGGAGGCCGAGCGGCCGCGGCGGAGCCGTTCGCCGAGGTGGGCGGCCGTCGCGTTCGTGGCGCCACTGGTCGTCTACCTGCTGGTGTTCTACGCCTACCCGCTCGTGCAGAACGTCGCGATGAGCCTGCAGCGCTACGACCGCGGGTCCTTCGTGAACGGCGGAGCACCCTTCGTCGGTCTGGACATCTACCGCGAGGTGATCGGGCAGCCGAAGTTCTGGCGGATCGTCGGCCAGACCGGCACGTTCACGCTCATCTCCATCACGGTGCAGTACGTGGTGGGCCTGGCCCTGGCCGTCTTCTTCCAGCACAGCTTCCGCCTGTCGGCCACGCTCCGGGCGATGTTCCTGGTCCCGTGGCTGCTGCCGGTGATCGTCTCGGGGACGACCTGGCAGTGGATGATGAACCCCGACAACGGCGCGCTCAACTCGCTGCTCGGGGTCTTCGGGGTGGACCCCGTCTGGTGGCTCAACGCAGACCACGCGCTCATGTCGGTGATCATCGCGAACATCTGGCTGGGCATCCCGTTCAACCTGGTCATCCTCTACTCCGGGCTGCAGAACATCCCGACCACCCTCTACGAGGCCGCCGCGATAGACGGCGCGGGCCCGTGGCGGCGGTTCTGGTCCATCACCGTCCCGCTCCTGCGGCCGGTCTCGTTGATCACGCTGCTCCTGGGGCTCGTGTACACGCTCAAGGTCGTGGACATCATCTGGATCATGACCATGGGCACGGGCACCTCGCAGACCCTGGCCACCTGGTCCTACGCCATGGCGTTCGGCAAGGGGACGTCCTCGCTCATCAAGTACTCCGAGGCGTCGGCTGTAGGCAGCGTGCTGCTCGTCGTCGCGCTCGCCTTCGGCTTGGTCTACGTCGCAGTGCAGCGCAAGCAGGAGGACTGAACCATGACCCGCTCCTGGTGGAAGTCCCCTCTTGCCCTCGTGCTCACAGCCGCGATGCTCTTCCCCGTCTACTGGATGGTCAACGTCTCCTTCACCCGGCGTGCGTCGATCCGCAAGAGTCAGCTGCTGCCCTTCGACTTCACGACCGAGCACTACCAGGTCGTCCTCTCCCAGCAGCTGCCCTATCTGGGCACCAGCATGGTGGTCGGGCTCGGCACGGTGCTGCTCACTCTCGTGATCGCGGCCCCGGCCGCCTACGGGCTGGCCAAGCTCCCGGTCCCGGGTGGTCGCGTGCTGAGCTTCGCTCTCATCGTCGGCCAGATGATCCCGGCCGTGGTGATGTCCCTCGGGTTCTACGCGATCTACAACCGGATCGGGATGCTCGACACCATCCCCGGCCTGATCCTGGCGGACTCCACCATCGCGGTGCCCTTCGCCGTGATGCTCTTCACCGCCTTCATGCGCGGGATCCCGAACGAGCTCATCGAGGCGGCCACGCTCGACGGCGCGACGCACTGGCGCACGTTCACCTCGGTCGTCCTGCCGATCTCGCGGAACTCGGCCATCACCGTGGCGCTCTTCGCCTTCCTGTGGGCCTGGTCGGACTTCCTGTTCGCCTCGACCCTCGACCGCGAGGGCGGCTCCATGCGCCCGGTCACGATGGGCATCTACAACTACATCGGCGCCCAGAACCAGGAGTGGGGCCCGATGATGGCGACCGCCGTCGTGGCCTCGGTCCCCACCGCGCTGCTGCTGATCCTGGCCCAGAAGTACGTCGCCGCGGGGGTCACCGCGGGCGCCGTCAAGGACTGACCCACCGCCCATCCCTCATGCGCTGCGCCGTCGACGGGGCAGTGCCGGTCCACCGGAGAGAAACGATGTCGAGCACCACCTTCGAGGCCCGCCCGGACGGGGTCGTCTGGCGAGGAGACGGCGAGACGCTCCTGGTCCAGGCGTGGGGGCCCAACAGCCTGCGCGTTCGCGCCACGCAGGGCACCGCCGTCCTCGACACCGACTACGCACTCCTGCAGCCCGTCGCCGTTCCTGTCGACGTCGCCGTCGACGGTGAGGTGGCGACGCTCCGCAACGGCCGGATCACGGCAGTGCTGAGAGCCCGTCGCTTCCTCGACGTTCAGCTCGGGTACGAGGTCGGCCGCTGCACCGTCGAGTACATCGACGGTGGCGGAGCGACCTTGCTGAAGGAGCTCGACGAGGGTGGCTCGCTGAAGCTCCGCGCGCGATCGTTCACGCCGATCGTCGGGGGCCAGCACAAGATCGCTGCTGCCTTCGAGCCGCATCCTGGCGAGAAGCTCTACGGGATGGGCCAGTACCAGCAGGACATCCTCGACATCAAGGGCAGCACCTTCGAGCTCGCCCACCGGAACTCCCAGGCGAGCGTGCCCTTCGTGCTCTCGAGCGCCGGCTACGGCTTCTTCTGGCACAACCCGGCCATCGGTCGCGCCACGTTCTCGAGCAACCGCACCGAGTGGGTCGCAGAGTCCGCGGTCCAGCTCGACTACTGGATCACGGCCGGCCGGACGCCCGCCGAGATCACTGCGGCCTACGCCGACGCGACCGGTCACGCGCCGATGATGCCCGAGTACGGCCTGGGCTACTGGCAGTGCAAGCTGCGGTACTGGAACCAGGAGCAGCTCCTGCAGGTCGCGCGGGAGCACAGGCGCCGTGGGCTGCCGATGGACGTCATCGTCGCGGACTTCTTCCACTGGCCGAAGATGGGCGACTTCAGGTTCGACGAGGAGTTCTGGCCGGACCCGGCAGCGATGGTGGCCGAGCTGGCCGACCTCGGGATCGAGCTGATGGTCTCCGTGTGGCCCCAGATCGCCCTGGACTCGGAGAACTTCGCCGAGCTCAAGCGCCGCAACCTCCTGGTCCGGGCCGAACGTGGGATGGACATCCACATGGGCTTCGAGGGCCCGAGCGTCTTCCTCGACACCACGAACCCCGAAGCACGCGCCGCGGTGTGGGACCTGTGCCGCAAGAGCTACCACGACCTCGGGATCAAGATCTTCTGGCTCGACGAGGCCGAGCCCGAGTACGGCGTCTACGACTTCGACAACTACCGCTACCACCTCGGCTCCAACCTCCAGGTCGGCAACCTCTACCCGCAGGCCTACGCCCGGGCCTTCTACGAGGGCCAGCGGGATGCCGGCCAGGCCGACGTCGTGAATCTCCTGCGCTGCGCCTGGGCAGGCAGCCAGCGGTACGGCGCCCTCGTCTGGTCCGGGGACATCCACTCCACGTGGGCCGACTTCCGTCGCCAGATCACCGCAGGCATCCACATGGGCGTCGCAGGCATCCCCTGGTTCACCACCGACATCGGTGGCTTCCACGACGGGGACATCACCGACCCCGACTTCCACGACCTGCTCATCCGCTGGTTCCAGTTCGCGACGTTCTGTCCCGTGATGCGCATGCACGGCGACCGCAAGCCCACGGAGGAGGTCGCAGCAGCCGACGGCACCAGGAGGTGCTCGAGCGGCGCGGACAACGAGCTGTGGAGCTTCGGCGAGGACGTGTACCGGGTGCTCAGCCGCTACGTGCACCTGCGCGAGGACCTTCGCGAGTACTCGCGCTCGCTCATGACCGCCGCGCACGAGGAGGGACAGCCCGTGATGCGCGGTCTCTTCCACGAGTTCCCCGACGACCCGACCTGCTGGGACGTGGCCGACCAGTACCTGTACGGCCCCGACCTGCTCGTCGCTCCCGTGCTGGAGCCGCACGCGACGTCCCGACAGGTCTACCTGCCGGCGGGCGCGGCCTGGACCGAGCTCGCCACCGGCAAGGTCACCGCGGGCGGCCGGTCGATCACCGTCGCCGCCCCGCTGGACGTGATCCCGGTGTTCGCCCGCGACGGCGCCCAGGCGGCCCTCGTCGGCAAGGTCGGCTCGCACGCGCAGGTCGGGCCGGTCGGGCGGTGACGCGCCGGACGAGGGTCGATCTCACCGCTCCCCGGTGAGCCCGGCGCCGTGGACCAGCAGCGCGACCTGCACGCGGTTGGTCAGCTCGAGCTTGGTCAGCACCCGTGACACGTAGGTCTTGACCGTGGCGACGCTCAGGTAGACCTCGGCGCCGATCTCGGCGTTCGACAGCCCGCGCCCGACGGCCACGGCGACATCCCGTTCACGTTCGGTGAGACGTGCGAGCAGGTCCTCGCTGCTCGGGCCGGACCTCGGCGAGGGTGCTGCCGGCTCGGCCGTCACGAGATCGATCAGCCGACGGGTGATGGCGGGGGAGAGCATGGCTTCGCCCTCCACCACCTTGTGCACCGCAGCCACGATGTCCGCCGGTCGGGTGTCCTTGAGGAGGAAGCCGCCGGCTCCCGCCCGCAGCGCCCGTAGCACGTAGTCGTCCACGTCGAAGGTGGTCAGCACTATCACCTCCGGCGCACCTGGCTGCCGGCGCAGGCGCTCGGTGGCCGTCAACCCGTCCACCCGTGGCATCCGGATGTCCATCAGCACCACGTCGGGTGCGTGCGCGGCCACGGCGGCGGGTACCTCGTCGCCGTCCGCCACCTCGCCCACCAGGACGACGCCGGCCGCCTCGTCGAGCACCATCGACAGCGCCGATCGCACCAGGGCGTCGTCGTCCGCGACAAGCACCCGCACCAGTCGGGAGCCGGTGCCGCTGCCCTGCCCGGTGCCCACGCGCGGCGCCCGGACGTCGCGGTCGGGCGTCATGCCGGCCACGGCAGCCACGCGTGCAGACGGAAGTCGCCCGCATCGGTGAACCCGTGCTCGAGGCGCCCGCTCGCCAGGGAGATGCGCTCCGAGAGCCCGATGAGGCCGGTCCCGGAGCCGGGAATCGCATCCGGCTGCCCCGGCCGTCCAGAGGCGGGAGCCGACGTGCCCGGTCCCGGCCGGTTGCTCAGGTCGACCGTCAACCCGGCACCGGGCGCGCCCCCCAGGACCAGGTCGACGGGTGCGCCTGCGGCATGCTTGCGCGCGTTGGTCAGCCCCTCCTGCACCACGCGGTAGGCGTTGCGTCCCGTCCCTACGGGCACCCCGGTGAGCTCGTCGAGGTGGAAGACCGCCCGCACCTGCTGCCCGGCCACGCGTGACTCCTCGACCAGCGCCGGGACGTCGGCCAGCGTCGGCTGCGGGCGGGCACCGGTCCCGTCCGACCCCTCGCGGAGCACCCCGATCACCTCGCGGAGGTCCTGCAGCGCCAGGTGCGCGTTCTCGCGGATGACACCGGCAGCGTGGGCGATCTCGTCGGGCGCGGCATCCGGACGGAACTCCAGCGCCCCCGCGTGCATGCTGAGCAGCGAGATCCGGTGCGCCAGGACGTCGTGCATCTCGCGTGCCATGCGCGTGCGCTCGGCCTGACGGGCCTGCTCCACGCGGAGCTGCTGCTCGGTCTCGGCCCGCTCGGCACGGTCACGCAGCGACGCGACCAGCTCGCGACGGGCCCGCAGGTACATCCCCCACGCGACCACCGCCGCCGTGACGACCAGGCACAGGGCCACCACCGCGACGAACGGGAGATCCGGTTCGGGCCTCAGCAGGTAGAAGGCCGCGACCCCGGCGGTGTACAGGCCCCAGAGGACTCCGACCTCACGCCATGACCGGTGCAGCGCGACGGTGAACAGCGCGATGATCGCGGCACCGCCGGCCACCACGGAGAACGCGCCGACCACGCTGAGGGCGGCGGCGAGCTCGACGGGCCGACGACGGCGCAGGAGCAGGGCGAGGCAGGCCAGCGAGCCGACAGCCAGGTCGACGAGGAGCAGGTCGTCGGGGAGGCCGTCCGGGCGTTGCGCCTCCCGGGCGTACCCGACGAGGCCGACGGCGAGGGCCAGGAGGACCACGCCGAGGTCGACGGCGTGCTCGCGTGGGAAGTGCCCCCGGTCCGGCGCGGACGGCGACCGAGCGACCAGGCCGGCGTGGGTCGATGCGCTGACCATGGAACCGACCGTACGCCCCGGCCACTGAGTCGGACAGCGACGAAAGTTGACAGGTGCCGTGGGGTCTCGACCCCCTCGGTCGGCGGATCGTCAACCTTCGGCGCTCGCCGCGGCCGGACGCGCGCGACGAGGCTCGGAGGTGGGATCAGTCCTACTCGGAGCAAGGAGTCAGCCGTGATGATCAACGATCTGGTGCAGACGCACGAGGACCGCAGGGTGCTGCGGTGGGGTGGTCTGGCAGGCATGCTCGGCGCGGTCCTCCTCGTGGTGGTCTTCGCCATCGTCGGCGCGTTCGTCGGCACGTTCACAGGGCCGGAGGCGGAGGTGGCCGCGTACCCGGGCGTCAGGGTGGCGCGGACGTTCGAGAACGGCCTCTACCTCCTGGTGATCGTCCTGTGGGTCGCACACCTCCTCGCCCTGTACCGGGCCCTCCGCGGGACCAGCCCAGCGCATGCGCTCTTCGGGTCCGGCCTGGGGATCATGGGCATGGTCGTGCTGGCCGCCGGGGCCCTTCCGCACGTGGTGACCGCACCGATCTCCGACCTCTACCACGCAGCCGGAGTCACCCCCGAGGAACGTGCCACCCTCGTGCTGGCGTGGCAGTCGAGCCAGAGCATCATCGACTCGCTCCTCATCGTCGGGCTCGTCGTCGCGCCCCTCGGGCTGCTCCTCCTGGGGGTGGCCATGGCCCGGACGCCGGCGTTCGGCAGAGGCATCGGTCGGGTGACCATCGGTCTCGCGGCCGTCGGGGTGGCAGTGGCGGTCGTGATCCTGGCGGTGCCCGAGTCGCCGGTCGCAGCCGTCGGGATGTTCGCGCTCATCGCGTTCCACGTCGTCCTCGGCTGGAGGATGTTCCGCCTGCCGACCGACGCTCGGTAACCTCTCTCTGCTCTGTCCGTCCCTGGGAGGTAGCCGTGCCGCACGTCGTCGACTTCGAGAACGTGTCCACCGCCGGGCTGGAGTCCTCACCCGTGGCGCAGGCGCTCGCCGGGCTGCGGGCCAACGAGGCGCGGTACTTCAAGAACAAGTACGGCCACGTGTTCGCCACCGACCCGGCGAGCGAGGCGACCGAGACGGTCGCGTACGTGACGCGGATCCTGAAGGACGAGCGGGACATCGTGATCGCGTCCCGTCCGCTCGAGGCGACGGCCTTCGAGGTCGACGGCATCCGGATGGCGTACGTCTTCTACGAGTCGGGCCTCTCCATCAATGTCATGTACAGCATCGAGGACGGCAAGAAGCGCGCGGTCGGCTTCAAGCTCTCCGACGGCATGGAGGTGCCCGACGAGCTCGCGGCGTTCAAGTTCGCGCGGCAGAAGTCGAAGCTGGCGGGGACGATCCGCGGCTCGTACTTCGTGATCAAAGGCGAGTACTGAGCGCGATCGTTCGGCTGGAAGACGCCCCGGGAGCCTCTCCGTCGCCCTAGCGTGAGCGTGCCGACATTCGTCGGTGAAGAGCAGTCGGGCATGACGGACCTCGGGGGGCGAGGGTGCCGAACGGGACGGTGGTCCGGGGCCCAGGCGCACGCCGGCTGACCCCGCGCGGATGGCTCGCCGGTGTCGGCATCGTCGGAGCGGTCGCGGTGCTGGCCCTGGTCGTTGCGACCACCGGGTCGCCGGACCTTG
>DASXVR010000016.1:0-5975 GCA_036504175.1 Actinotalea sp.
CGGGACCGGTGGGTGCTGATGAGCGCCCTGTCGCTGCTCCTCCTCGTGGTCGTCGGCGCGGGCTCGGCGATCCTGGTGATCGGCTACAAGCTGCAGCAGAACATCGACTTCATCGGCGACCCGTTCGCGGAGCTGCCGAGCCGCCCGCCCGCCGGCGGCGTGACCAGCCCGGGCGCCACGCCCGCGCCGGTCCAGGTGGAGGATGCGATGAACATCCTGGTGGTCGGCTCCGACAGCCGGATCTCCGCGGGTGACCCGACGCAGTGGGAGGCGGGGGCGCAGCGCACGGACGTGATCATGCTGGTGCACCTGCCGGCCGACGGGTCCGCCGCCTACCTCATGTCCGTCCCGCGCGACTCCTGGGTGGAGATCCCGGGCCACGGCCAGGCCAAGATCAACGCCGCCTTCTCCCTCGGCGGCACGCCCCTGCTCATCCAGACCTTCGAGCAGCTCACCGGCGTCCGCATCGACCACGTCGCCCTGACCGACTTCGAGTCCTTCAAGGCGATCACCGACGCGCTCGGCGGGGTCGAGATAGCCCTCCGCGAGGACCTGGTCAACAAGGGGCAGGTCGTGGCCACCGCCGGGCCGCAGATCCTCACCGGTGACCAGGCCCTCATCTACGTCCGCCAGCGCAAGAACCTGGCCCGCGGCGACTTCGACCGGGTGCAGCGGCAGCAGGCCTGGATGCGCTCGATCTTCCTGCGGATGCGCAGCCAGGAGACTCTCCTCTCGCCCAGCCGCTGGGGCCCGGTGCTCGACGCCGTGAGCCACTCCGTCGCCCTCGACGACGGATTTACCCGCAGCGTCCAGGAACAGCTCATCCGGCGCCTGGCGGGCCTGAAGGCCGAGGACGTGCGCTTCTTCACCGTCCCCCTGGCCGGCACGGGTCGCAGCGCCGACGGGCAGAGCATCGTGCTGCTCAAGCACCCGCAGTTCGACGGGCTGATGGCGGCCGTCGCCTCGGACACCCTCGGGACCTACCTCGAGGCCCATCCCGACGACGTGGAGAACCTTCCCCGCATCGCGCCGTGAGCGGAGGGGTGCTCGGGCAGGACGCCTGACGGCTCAGCCGCGGGCGAGCCTGGCCAGCAGCTCGACGGCTGGCTGGATGGTCTTGAAGACGTCGGCGTAGACCGCGTCGCCCCGGCGGTAGGGGTCGATCACGTCGTCGTCCCCGGCGCGTGCGTGGTGGTTCCTGCCGCGCTCGGCAGCAGCGAGGGGGACCAGCGCCGCGAGCCGCTCGGCGGGGGAGCCGGGGGGGAGGTCGTCGGGGTCCACGGTCGCGGCGAGGCGGGCGAGCTCGCGCAGGGTGAAGGTGCGCCGGACGGCCGCGGGGTGCAGGTCCACGACCGTGCTGCGGTGCTGGCGGGTCAGGGCGAGCACCAGGTCGGCCTCGCGCACGATCGCCGGGGTGAGCTGGCGGGCGACGAACGCGTCCGCCGACGCACCGGCAGCGCGCATCAGCGGCACCATCGGCCCGGAAACGGGCGAGCCGACCACCGCACGCGTGCCGGCGCTCGTCGCCAGGACCTGCGAGTCGTCGCCGAGACGGGCGGCGAGGAGGCGCTCGACGGCGGGCGAGCGGCAGATGTTGCCGGTGCACACAGTGAGGACCGTGAACAGGCGCGTCTGGCCGTCGGAGTCGGTGCCGACGACCGAGGTCGGGGCCGGTCCGAGCTGGCGAAGAGGCGGGGTCACGTCACCAGTCTGACGCGTGATGACCGATCAGTGCCCGCCGTGTGACCTCTTTCACCCGCAACCCGCGGCAGATCATCACCCGCTCTCCACACCTCCGGCCGCCTGGTTGCCTTCAAGCGAGCCGCGTGGCTGCCGATAGATCAACGGTGAGGCGAGCGTGATGGCGCAGTGGCGCCTCTTCCTGGTGGTCGGCGCCCTTGCCGCAGCCGTCCAGCTCGCCCTCCCCGACGGGATCCCGCGCGTCGCCCTCTACACCGCGGTCAGCATCGTCGGCGTCGCGGCAGTGGTGGTCGGCGTCCGTCGTCGGCGTCCGGCGCGATGGGCCGGGTGGTACCTCCTGGCTGGTGGGTTCGGACTGTGGGCGCTCGGCGACATCATCTGGACCTGGTACGAGTACGGCGCGCACACCGACCCGTTCCCCTCCGTCGCCGACCTGTTCTACCTCCTCGGCTACCCCGTGCTGGCCGCCGGTGTGTACCAGCTCGCGTCCGGGCGCAACCGGCGCCCCGGCGACCACACCGGCCTGATCGACGTGCTCATCGTGACGTTGGTCGCGGGGCTGCTCCTGTGGGTCGCGTTCATCGACCCCGCCTGGCACGTGCCCGAGGGCGCGCTCGTCGACCGGCTCGTCGCGGTCGCCTATCCGGTGGGCGACTTCATCATCCTCACGCAGCTCGTCCACCTCGGCGCCGCCTCACGCGCGCGCAGCGGTGCGGTGCGGCTCCTCGGCGCGTCGGTCATCCTGGTCATGGTGGCCGACGTCCTCTACCAGGCCCTGGCCTACCTCCCTGGGCTCGACGAGCACTGGCTCGACCCGCTGTGGCTGGGCGGCTACCTCCTGGCTGGCGCCGCGGCGCTGCACCCGTCGATGGGCTCGACGGGGGAGGGGCGCCCGCCCGCCGACCGCGCGTTCGATCTCGGCCGGCTGCTCTTCCTCGCGGCCGCCGTGGCCGTGCTCCCCCTGATCAGCCTCACCGAGAGCCTTGCCGGGCTGCACGGCCACGTCGCCGAGGTGGCCGGTGTCGGCCTCGTCCTCATCGTCCTGGTGATCTCGCGCATGATCGGCCTCGTCCTGCAGATGAGGGAGCAGGCGGCCAAGCTCGCCCACCACGCCGACGTCGACTTCCTCACCGGGCTGGACAGCCGGAGGCGGTTCTCGGAACGGGTCGAGGACGCCGCCGCCTGCCCGGAGGGCCGCCAGCGGATGCCCGGCGCCGTCATGTTCGTGGCACTGGAGCGGTTCACCGAGATCAACGACACCTTGGGCCACCGCACCGGTGACGAGCTCCTGCGGGAGGTGGCCGATCGTCTGCGGTCCAGGCTGGACACCGACACGCACGTGGCCCGGATGGGCGGGGACGTCTTCGCCGTGCTGATGCCCGCTGCGGACTCGGCCGACGGGCTCCTTCCGCAGGCGCGGTCGCTGCGGGCGCTGCTCGTGGAGCCCCTGGTCCTGTCCGACCTGAGCGTGGCCGTCGACGGCGCGGTCGGGGTGGTCCAGCTCCCGCGCGACGGGACGGACGTCCAGGAGCTGCTGCACCGCGCCGACGTCGCCCTGGCCGCCGCGCGCGAGACGGGGTCCCGGGTCGCCCTCTGGACCCCGGAGATGGAGAGAGGTGGCACGCTCGCCCCGGCGCTGATGGCCGAGCTGCGCAGCGCCCTCACGTCCGGCGAGGTGGTCGTCCACTTCCAGCCCCAGATCGAGGTCCACACCGGACGCGTGTTCGGGGCCGAGGCGCTGGTGCGGTGGCAGCACCCCGAGCACGGGCTCCTCGCGCCCATGACGTTCGTGCCCGCAGCCGAGCGCACCGGCCTGATCCGGCTGCTGACGCTGTACGTGCTGGACCGCGCGCTCGCGCAGTGCGCCGCCTGGCAGGCGCAGGGTCGTGACCTGTCGGTCGCTGTGAACCTCTCCGTGCGCAACCTCCTGGACCCCGGCCTGGTCGGTGACGTCCGGGCAGCGCTCATCCGTCACGACGTGGACGCCTCGCGCCTCGAGCTCGAGATCACCGAGACCATGGCGATGGTCGACCCCACCCGCTCGGTGGAGATCCTCGGCGCGCTGGACTCGCTGGGCGTCACGCTCTCGGTCGACGACTACGGGACCGGGTACGGCTCGCTCGCCTACCTGCAGCGGCTCCCCGTGCGTCGGCTCAAGATCGACAGGTCGTTCGTCGCGGGCGTCCTCGACGACCCGGCCAGCGCGGCCATCGTGCGGTCGACCATCGACCTCGCGCACCAGCTGGGCCTCAGCGTGATCGCCGAGGGTGTCGAGGACGACGAGACGCTCCTCGTCCTGCGGGACATGCACTGCTACGGGGCGCAGGGCTTCGGCCTGGGCCGCCCGGTGGCCGGCGACGCGGTGCTCGCCCTGATCGACGCATCCGACGTGCGACTGCCCGCGCTCGTGGGGCCCGGCACCTTCGCACTCGAGTCGCAGGGCTTCTGAGGGCGGGGCCACGGACCCGCTCGGACCCGCTTTCTCCCCGCCCGCGCCGGAGCTGATGAACGCCCGTAGGTTGCAGGCATGTCCGGGACCGTGATCACGCGCAGGCTGACCGGCTACGACGTCGCGGTGAGGGAGTGGGGGACCGGCGGGCCGACGGTCGTCCTCGTGCACGGGATCGGTGTGTCCCACCGGTACTTCGCCCCACTGGCGAGACTGCTGGGCGACTCGTGCCGGGTCCTGGCGCCGGACCTGCCCGGCTTCGGCGCGAGCGCGGGCCCCGCGGAGGTCCTGACCATCGAGCAGCACGCCGAGGTCGTCGCCGATCTCCTGGAGCAGGTCGGCGGACCCAGCACGGTCCTGGTCGGTCACTCGATGGGTGCGCAGGTCGTCACCGAGGCAGCCGTCCGCGATCCGGGGCTCGCCGAGCGCGTCGTGCTCATCGGACCGGTGATCCAGCCCGGCCACCGGTATTTCCCGGAGCAGGCGGGGCGGCTGCTGCGCGATGCGCGGTACGAGCGGGCGACCGCCAACGCGATCATGTTCGCGGACTGGGTGCGTTGCGGCCCGCGCCGCTACCTCGGCACGGTGCCGTCCATGCTCGGCTACCCGCTCGAGGACCGGCTGCCGCTGGTCACCGCCCCCGTCGTCCTCGTCCGCGGTGCGAAGGACACGGTCGCTCCTCGCGACTACCTCGACCTCCTGGCGGACCGGGCCCAGCAAGGTTCCGTCGTCCAGATCGAGGACGCAGCCCACGTGGTCATGTACAGCCGCCCCGCGCTGGTGGCCGAGGTCTGCCGGGGTGTGCGGTGCTGAGTCCCGCCCTGGTGGCACGACGGGGCTGGTGGCGGGCGCTGGACTACGCCTACGTCCTGCGTCGGCAGCTGGACGGACTGCTGCACCGCGGCGGCGACGAGCGCTACCTGACCCGCGCTCCGCACGCGGTCGCCGACGTCCTGCTGCTTCCTGGGGTCTACGAGAGCTGGCACTTCCTGCGCCCGGCCGCCGACCTGCTTCACTCGCGCGGCCACGTGGTGCACGTGGTGCCGGCCCTGGGCTACAACCGCCAGCCGGTCGCCCGGGCAGCTGCCCTCGTGGGGGAGCACCTGGCGCAGCACGACCTGCGCGACGTCGTGCTGGTCGCCCACAGCAAGGGTGGGCTGATCGGCAAGCTGGCGATGCTCCGGTACGACCCGGAGGGGCGCATCAGCTCCCTGGTCGCCGTCAACACCCCGTTCGCGGGCTCGTCCTACGCGCGGTGGGTCCCGCTGGCGGCGGTCCGTGCCTTCGTGCCGACGGACGCGACGCTGGTCGCCCTCGCGGCCGAGGCAGAGGTGAACTCCCGGATCACCTCGGTCTACAGCCGCTGGGACCCGCACATCCCGGCGGGCAGCAGGCTGGCGGGAGCCACCAACGTCGAGCTCGCGACGCCCGGTCACTTCCGCGCGCTCGCCGACCCTGCACTGATCGAGACCCTCCTGGCAGCGGTGGGCGGCGCTCACCCGGACGGTGGCGAAGCGCGGGGGTGAGGCCCCTGGAACCGGGGACACAGGGTCGCTGGAACCCCGGGAGTGAGGCCCGCTGGAGCGCCGGGAGTGAGGCCCGCTGGAACCCCGGGGCACAGGCTCACTGGAGACGATCGAGCCGGGCGAACGCCCTCCCTCGGCACCGGCGGGACGCCCGTGACCACCGGTTTCACCCGACGCCGGCCCCCCGGGTTGGTCGACGCTGCGAGGATGGGGCATGGTCAGTCGTCGAGCACAGCTGTTCTTCACGGGGGCGCACACGTGGGTCTACCGGGCGACGGGCGGTCGGCTCGGCTCACGTC
>DASXVR010000017.1:0-3550 GCA_036504175.1 Actinotalea sp.
CCGCCGATGGTGATGTCCACCGGCTGGCTCACCGCGAGCGTCGGCTCGGAGACCGAGGCCGCGTTGCCTGACGCGTCGGTGACCTCCTGGAGCATCACCGTCATCACGGCGTACGCCTGGTAGGTCCCCAGTGGCAGACCCGTCGGCGTCTGGGCGACAGAGATCCCCGGGCCGTCGCACAGCGTCGTCCCGCCGGACGCCTGGAGCTGCTGGGTGGCGTCAGGTCCGAGGTCCAGCATGAAGACGTCCCCACCCGTGGCCGGGATCGATCCGACGACGACGCCGTCGCGCAGCAGGACGATCTGCGCGCCGTTCGTGGGCGCGTTGCCGATGACGTGGCGGCCACCGACCGTGCGGACCGTCGCCTGCCCCGGCAGGTCGGCAAGCGTCCCCCAGGGCCCCGGCCCGACGGCGAGATCCAGCGTGAGGACAGCGCCCGTCAGGTCGGGGAGGCGCGAGCCGCAGGCCGGGAAGACCGGGACCGTCGGCTGCCCCGCCGCGGTCGCCATCAGCTGGCTGAGAGCGGTGACGCGCTGAGCCTCGGCCGCCTCTTGCCGCTGCTGCTCGACCCGCCGCGCTGCCTCCTGCGGGTCCTCGCTCGGCGAGACCGACGCCTGGCTCGACCCGGTGGCTGGGCCGACCGGCGGCTGCGGAACCCGGTCGGGCCGCGCGAGCTGCAGGCCGCCGAACGTCACAGCCGCTGCCGCCCCCACCCCGACGGCGCCCGTCACGGCATGCCGCGTCGCCCGGCGACGGCGGATCCGCGTGACCATGCTGCGCACCTGACCGTTCATGCGGTCCGCGGTGCCGTCGTCGTGCACGGACCCGGCCAGCTCGGCCAGCGACTGCTCGAGATCGACGGTCATGACGGTGTCCTTCCGGTGAGCAGGTGGATGTCCTCGGTGCCGAGCGGGTCGGCGGTGGCGGTGCGGGCACGAGGCAGCGGGCCGAGCGCGCCCTCGAGGCGCCGGACCCCGTCGGAGAGGTAGCGCTTCACGGCCCCCTCGCTCAGGGCCAGCTCAGCGGCGATGCCCGCAACGGTGAGGTCCTCGTAGAACCGCAGGACGACGCAGGCGCGCTCCCGGGGCGCCAGGAGGCGCAGCGCGGCGGCGACGTCCATCCGGTCGACGACCTGCGCATCGGGCGGCGGCGCGTCGTCCTGACCGAGCAGGTGGCGCACGGCTGCCCAGCGCCGACGCCGGCGGAAGCCGTCGAGATAGGTGTTCAGCACCGCCCGGCGCACGTACGGCTCGAGTCGCGCGGGCTCCCCGACGCGGCCCCGGGCGAACGTGCTGACCAGGGCGTCCTGGACGAGGTCCTCGGCCTCGCGGCGGTCGCCGCAGAGCAGGTACGCGTAGCCCACGAGACCCGAGCCGCGGACCCGGACCAGCTCGTCGAGGCTCTGCTCCCACGCGGGCATCCCAGGTCCTTCCTCGGTCGCCGGTCGTCGTCGACCGTCCTGAACATCATGACGACGAACGGACCGCAAACGTTGGGGTGGCGAAGGCTCCGAGCCGGACCCTGAGGATTGCGGGGCGCGACCGCCCACGTAGACTGCGCCCGTCCGCGGCTCAGGTCGGACAGCCGGGCCACGACGCCGTGCCGGCACTCGGAGTCAAGGAGGACGGATGCCCTCGCTCGGACCCTCGAGCCTCACCATCGTGAGCGTGATCGCCGCCATCGCGGTCGTCTCGCTCGCCTTCGCACTCGTGCTGCGCCGACAGGTGCTTGCGCACGACGAAGGCACGGTGCGCATGAAGGAGATCGCGCTGGCGGTCCAGGAGGGCGCGCACGCCTACCTGCACCGCATGTTCACGACGCTGGTGATGTTCGCGATCATCGTGTTCCTGCTCCTCTTCCTGCTTCCCGGAGAGACCGGCATCCGGGTCGGCCGCTCCCTCTTCTTCCTGATCGGCGCGGGCTTCTCCGCGGCCATCGGCTACCTGGGCATGTGGCTCGCGACCCGCGCCAACGTGCGCGTGGCGGCGGCGGCCTCCCAGCCGGGCGGCCGTGCGGAGGGGTCCAAGATCGCCTTCCGCACGGGCGGCGTCGTCGGCATGTCGGTCGTCGGCCTGGGCCTGCTCGGTGCCTCGTCGGTCGTCCTGATCTACCGGGGTGACGCGCCCGCGGTGCTGGAGGGCTTCGGCTTCGGCGCCGCGCTGCTCGCGATGTTCATGCGCGTCGGCGGTGGCATCTTCACCAAGGCCGCCGACGTCGGCGCGGACCTGGTGGGCAAGGTCGAGCACAACATCCCCGAGGACGACCCGCGCAACGCCGCCACGATCGCCGACAACGTCGGGGACAACGTGGGCGACTGCGCCGGCATGGCCGCCGACCTCTTCGAGTCGTACGCGGTGACGCTGGTCGCCGCGCTCATCCTGGGCAAGGCCGCCTTCGGTGAGCAGGGACTCGTCTTCCCGCTGATCGTCACGGCCGTCGGTGCGCTGGTGGCCGGGCTCGGCGTGGTCATCACCCGCGTTCGCGGGACCGAGAGCGGCCTGGCGGCGATCAACCGCGGCTTCTACACCGCGGCCCTGGTCGGCGCGCTGCTCGCCTGCATCGCCGCGTTCATCTACCTCCCGTCCAGCTTCGCCGACCTGGCCGGCGGCACCGTCGGCCTCGAGACGCACGGCGGAGACCCGCGGCTCGTCGCGGCCGGGGCCGTCGTCATCGGCATCGTGCTCGCCGGCATCATCCTGTGGGTCACGGGCTACTTCACGGGCACGACGTCCAAGCCCACCCTGCACGTCGCGCGGACCTCCCTGACCGGTGCGGCCACCGTCATCCTGTCCGGCATCGGGGTCGGGTTCGAGTCGGCCGTGTACACCGCCGGCATCATCGCGGCGGCCATCTGCGGGGCGTTCCTGCTGGCCGGCGGCTCGGTGTGGCTGGCGCTGTTCCTCATCGCGCTCGCCGGCTGCGGCCTGCTGACCACCGTCGGCGTGATCGTCGCGATGGACACCTTCGGCCCGGTCAGCGACAACGCGCAGGGCATCGCCGAGATGTCCGGTGACGTCACCCCCGAGGGTGCGCGGATCCTCACCGACCTCGACGCCGTCGGGAACACCACCAAGGCCATCACCAAGGGCATCGCGATCGCGACGGCCGTCCTGGCTGCGACGGCTCTGTTCGGCTCGTACGCGGAGGCCGTCGGTCATGCGCTCAAGACCGTCACGGAGAGCGTGGACCGGACCGACATCGTCACCGCGATGCTGAGCTACCAGATCATCTCGCCCATCACCCTCGTCGGCGTGATCCTTGGCGGGGCCACGGTGTTCCTCTTCTCCGGTCTGGCGATCGACGCGGTGACCAGGGCCGCGGGAGCCATCGTCTTCGAGGTGCGTCGGCAGTTCCGCGAGCACCCCGGGATCATGACCGGCGAGGAGCGCCCGGAGTACGGCAAGGTCGTCGACATCTGCACGCGCGACTCCCTGCGCGAGCTCGCGACGCCGGGTCTGCTGGCCGCCTTCGCGCCGATCGCCGTCGGCTTCGGCCTGGGCGTCGGTCCGCTCGCCGGCTTCCTCGGCGGTGCCATCGGTGCCGGGGTGCT
>DASXVR010000018.1:0-2705 GCA_036504175.1 Actinotalea sp.
CTGACCACCTCGATGTCGCTCGTCCAGTCCACCCAGGTGGGCGTCAAGATCATCGACACCGAGCTCGTCGCCGCCTACCCCTCGTACTGGATCGACGGGTTCGTCGGCAACAACGTCACCTTCACCCGCGTCAACGTCCACGGTGTGGTCGACACGATCAAGCTCACCGGTGACAACGTGCTCATCCAGGACTCCTGGCTGCACGACAACACCTACTACGCCATGACGCCGTCCGGCCACGACACCCACACCGACAACGTCCAGATCCAGGCCGGCAACAACATCACGGTCAAGAACACCGTGATGACCGGTGCCCGCAACGCCGCGATGATGATCACCCAGGACGCCGGGCCGGTCTCCAACGTGGTCTGGTCGGGCAACCACGCCGACGGCGGGTCCTGCACGATCAACATCGCCGAGAAGACCTACGGGCCGATCAAGGGTCTGAACTTCTCAGGCAACGTGTTCGGCTACAACACCGAGCTCTACCACTGCGCGATCATCATGCCCGACACGACGAAGGCGATCTCGACGATCACCTCGAACTACTTCACCGACGGCGCACCCATCGCCATCAAGCGGGGCTGACCCCGGCCCCGACGTACGGACGGCGCCTACCCCTGAGGGGTGGGCGCCGTCCGCGTCTGCGTCGCAAACCGACCGTCAGTAGGCGCCGGTCCCGAGGACCACTGCGCGGCCTGTCTTCCACAGGATCATCAGGTCCATCGCCACGGACCAGTTGTCGACGTAACGCAGGTCCAGGCGAACGGACTCGTCCCAGCTCAGGTCGGACCGGCCGGAGACCTGCCAGAGGCCGGTGAGGCCGGGCTTGACCCGGAGCCGCCGGTGCACGGCGTCCGCGTACACGGCCACCTCTTCCGCGAGCGGCGGCCGCGGCCCCACGAGCGACATGTCGCCCTTGACCACGTTGAGCAGCTGCGGGAGCTCGTCGAGGGAGTACCGGCGGAGCACACGGCCCACGGGCGTCACCCGCGGGTCGCGACGCATCTTGAAGAGCACGCCCGCCGCACCGCCGTCGGCCTCGAGGGCAGCCCGCCGCTCCTCGGCGTCGACGTACATGCTCCGGAGCTTCCACATCGTGAAGGTGCTGCCGTCCACCCCGACGCGCGTCTGGCGGTAGAAGGCCTTGCCCCGTGACGTCAGCCGCACGGCCAGAGCGCCGAGCAGGATGATCGGCGTCGCCGCGAGCAGCATGAGCGAGCCGATGGCGCGGTCCAGCACGGCCTTCACCAGGAGCCGGCTGCGGGTGGCCCCGATCTCGACCTCGAGGAGCGACAGCCCGGCCGCCGGCCGCACGGTCAGGCGCGGGCCGGTCACCTCCACCAGGTCCGGGACGACCATCAGCTGAGCCCCGACGCGGTCCAGCGCCCAGGACAGCCGTCGCAGCGCCTCGCCGCTCAGGTGGGACCCCGCAACGACCACGACGTCGATCGCCCGGTCGGCGACCACCTGGGGGATGTCCGCGACGGCGCCCACGACCGGGACGTCCTGCACCGCGGAGACCTCCTCGACGCTGGGGACGCACACACCCGTGACGTCGTACCCGTGGTAGGGCGCGCTCGCGAGGTCGGTCACGACGCGGCCGATGGACGACGGGTCGCCGACGACGAGGGTGCGGAGCATGGCGTGGCCGTCGGCGCGCGCATCGTGCAGCAACCGTCGGTGCGCGTGGCGGCCGGTCACGGTCGCGAGGATGACGAGCGGGATGCCCCCGAAGACGAGCGCCCGGGAGACCTCCGCCTGGAAGATGTAGCTCGCAGCCATGAGGAGACCGCCGGTCCAGACGCCTGCACGCAGGAGGGCCTGGTACTCCCCGGGGCCGTCACCCATCTGCTTGGTCTCGTAGCCGCGGGCGAGCGCGATGACGGCCAGGAAGCACAGGGTGCCGACCACGGTGAGCGCGGCACCGAGGCTCGAGCCGTAGATGCTGACGAGCAGCGGCGCGGCCACGAGCACCGTCGCGAAGGCATCCAGGACCACGGCGCGACGCCGGTAGGCGTGGGCGACGGTGGTCCACCGCTGGGAGAGGGCGGCTGCGTTGTTGTAGGTGGTCGGACGGAGCTCGAAGGGCTGGGCGGACGCCCAGGAGCGGCGCGTCTCGCGCGAGGTGGCACGACGATCCCGTCGGCTCGGCCAGTCGAAGCCGGGTTCCACAGCCAGGGTCACCGCGTCTTCACCCCCGTCCAGGCACGTTCCGACACCGCCGGACGCCAGAACGCTATACCCCCCTTTAGGCCAAAGAGTCCCGTTGTGTCCGATTTCACCCGGTCGGAGCAAGGCCTTCGTTAGCCGACGGGCCACCCGGGGGACACCTGAAGGCCGGCTCGCAGCCACCCGGACGGGAAGCTCGGGCCACGCCCCGCAACTGTCAGGCCGGGGAGTGGAAGCGCTGCTGGGCCGCGAGCAGGCCGTTCTCGACCACTGCCGTGACGGCGTCCGCTGCGGCGTCGACCAGCCACGGCAGCTCCTTGCGCTCGGCCCCCGTGAAGTCGCGCAGCACGTGGTCGGCGGCGTCCATCCGTCCGGGAGGCCGGCCGACCCCGACCCGCACCCGCACGTAGTCGCGCGTGCCCAGCGAGGCCGAGATGCTGCGCAGCCCGTTGTGCCCGCCCTCACCGCCGCCGGACTTGAGCCGGATCTCGGCGAAGGGGATGTCGATCTCGTCGTGCACCACGAGCACGCGG
>DASXVR010000019.1:0-9093 GCA_036504175.1 Actinotalea sp.
CGCCACCGCCCCGGAGTTCCGCTCCGGCTGGTTCGCCGAGTCCCTGGCCACGCAGGCGCTGATCGTGTTCGTCATCCGGACGCGGCGCGTGCCGTTCTTCCGCAGCCGGCCGTCGCGACCCCTGCTCATCTCGGTCGTGGCTGTGGTGGTCGTCGGCGCCCTCATCCCGCAGAGCCCCCTTCATCGGACGCTCGGGTTCGCCGTGCTGCCGCCGGCCTTCTTCGCGGTCCTCGCCGGCTTCGTCGTCGGCTACCTGGTGTGCGTCGAGCTCGCGAAGGCCGCCTTCTACCGGACCGCGGTCCCGACGACGCCGCGGTCCGTCCAGCGCGACGACGCCCACCGAGTGCACCGCGTGGCCGCGCGCTGGAGCCACCACCAGCGCCTGCCGCACACAGGGGCCGCAGGCTGATGGCCGGTCTGTGACCGTAGGTCCCTTCACATCGGTGCCCGCGATGCCGATGTACCGCGCATGGCTGTCGGCCGACGACCCGGGACCGGGCCGCAGGCATGCCCGCGGCCCAGGCGGTCCGCGTCGCCCCTGAGCATGCTCGAGCGCCGATGACCGACAGGCTCTCCGTCGCCCTCGCCCCACCGTCGAACGTCACCACGCTGCGCCGATGGCTGGGCCGGCTTGCGCCCGTCCGGCAAGGACCGATCGCGCGCCCGCTGAGCGACGCGGGTGCTCTGCGCCGGGGAGGGCCCTTCGGGGGCATCGCCGTCGTCGCTGTGGTCGTCGAGCTCGTGACCAGCTCGAGCACGGCGCACATGCCCGCTCTCATCGGGGCGGCGGCCTCGATGGCAGTGCTCACGATCGCGGCGCTGGCCCTGCCGTGGCGTCGGCTGCCTGCCTGGTGCCAGGCCTTCGTCCCGCTCGGCTTCTTCGTGGTCATCGCCCTGGAACGCCATGCCCGCGGCGGCTCGTCATCCGGCTACCCGCCGCTGGTGATGCTGCCGATCATCTGGCTGGCCATCTACGGGACCCGTCGCCAGCTCGCCACCGCCGTCCTCATGCTGGTGGCCACCCTGCTCGGGCCGGTCGTCGTCATCGGGCCGCCGCTGTACCCACGCACCGCCTGGGGCGTCGCTCTGGTCACGATCGCCGTCGCCGGCCTCGGCGGACCGCTCATGCAGCGGCTCGTGGAGCAGTCCCGTCAGCGCGCCGCCGACGTCGCGGCGTTGGGCCGCATCACCCGCGCCCTCACCGGCGAGTCAGACCCACGCGGCGAGCTGTGCGAGGCGGCCGCGATGGTCGTCGGCGCGAGGTTCGCGGCCCTGTTCGAGTGCGGCCCCGCTGGGAGCCTCGTCGCAACGGCCGGGACGCCGGGCCTGGACCTTGACGCGCTCCGCGTCGACCCGCGCACGGAGACGTCCGCCACCGCCGAGGTGTGGCGAACCGGCAAGCGGCTGTACGTGGCCGACGCGAGGGCCGACCCACGGGCGTCGGCCCGCCACGCGGCCGCCACGGGCGCCGTCGCCGTGCTCTTCGAGCCGATCACCCGCAACGGTTCGCCGACGGCAGTGCTCGTGGTCGGCTTCAACCGCTCCCGGCCCCGCGTGCCGGAGGCGGCGCTCGACATGATCGAGCTGGTCGGCGCCGAGATCTCCGCCGCTCTCGAGCGTGCCGCGCTGCTGGAGATGCTCGCCGCGCAGGCCCGGACCGATGCCCTGACCGGCGCGGCCAACCGGCGCAGCTGGGACGAGGCCCTCGAGCGCGAGCTCGCCCGGGTCGCACGGACCGGGGAGCCGCTGACCGTCGCGCTGCTCGACATGGACCACTTCAAGGCCTACAACGACGCCAACGGGCACACCGTGGGTGATGCCCTGCTCCGCGACCTCGTCGCAGCCCTGCGCACCGAGCTGCGGACCGGGGACGTGGTGGCCCGCTGGGGTGGCGAGGAGTTCGCGCTGGCCCTCCCCACGTGCGACCTGCCCCACGCCGAGGCGATCGCCGCACGCCTGCTGACCGTCGTCCCGGGCGACCAGACAGCGAGCATCGGCCTGGCCCTCGCCCAGCCCGGTGAGAGCCCCCGCAGCCTGGTGGCCCGCGCCGACCGCGCGCTCTACGTGGCCAAGGGTGCGGGGCGCAACCAGTGGGCGGTCTCAGCCCCGTCCCCCGTCCCCGCGCAGGCCAAACGCTGAGCTCGACAGCCCGGCGCTGGTGACCACCCGAACGCAGCACCGCGCGGCACGGTCGCGTGACACGATCGGCCGATGGCGATGATCATCAACCGCGGTGCCACTCTGCTCCGCAGTGCCCGCCGGAGTGCCGGGGTCGTCGTGGCCGCGTGTGCGCTGACCGTCGTCGCCGGGTGCGCCTCGCTGGGGCAGCCTGACGCGACCCCCGGTGCGCCGGCAACCACTCCCGACCTGCTCCCGTCGGACCGGACGGGGTGGAGCCCGGTGCAGGCCGACGTCACGACCGTCCGGCCGGGCGACGCCCCCGCGACGGTCGTGCTCAGCACCGAGGTGGGCGTGGCCCCTGAGTGCGCGGGTGATCCCCAGGTCACCTACGTCACGGTTGAGGGCGGGCGGGTCTTCGCGAACGTGACAGCCCCGGTGTCGCCCGACACCCAGGTGTACGGCGGTCCCTGTGCGAACGGCAGCGCCGCGGGCGAGGTGGTCCTGGAGCTCGGCTCGGCGCCCGACGGCGCCGTGCTGGTGCTCAACCAGGACCCGTGGGAGCCCGACGGCGCCGGCGGCTACCAGCGCTGCGACCCGTACCTCGGCTGCGGATCGCCTCCCGAGAACCCGTGCGACGGCTACCTGGCCAGGTTCGTGGCAGGGCTCGACGTCCCGCAGCACACCCACCAGGGCGTCGAGGCGTGCGACGGGACCTGGATGGTCTACGCCGTGGACCCGGCAGCGTCGTTCTGCGGGCCGACGGACGGTGCGTCGACGTGCGACGTGCCGTCGCAGCTGCGCTACGCGATCCTGCGCTTCGACCCGGCCGTCCCCGCCTGGACCGCGCAGGACTGGGTGAGCCCTCAGCACACCTGCGCCGACGTCCGCGAGTCCCTGCCTGACCTCCCCGCGGCGATGTGCATCGACGTCCCGGTGCCGTAGGGCCCGCGCCCTGGCGTCGGCGCCGGCAAGCTCTTGCGGCGCGACGACGACCGCCCAGCGCACCCCGGGCGCGCGTCGGGCCCGGCGGCTGTGCGTATCCACCGGGCCCGACGCAGTCAGCCGGTCATGAGCAGGGGTGGCGCTCCCCGCTCGACGACCGGACGCCGCTCACAACGCCTTGAACGAGATGATCGACCCGTTCCCGAAGACGTTCGTCGACACGTACAGACGCCCGTGCGACCACTCGACGGCGGCCGGCTGGGTCACGTCCATGACCTTCGAGACGACGCCGCTGCGGGAGATCTTCGACAGCTGGTTCCCGTACAGCTCGGCGACGTAGATCGTCCCGTTGGGCGTGACGGCGATGCCGGTGGCGCCAGCGAAGCCGGTGGCGACGAGGGTCACGGCACCGGTCGCGGGGTTGACCCGGTAGACCGAGCCGAGGTTGCCGAGGCTGCCGTCCTCCGGCCCGCCCGGCAGGGACGAGACGTAGAGGGAGCCGTCCATGCCGAGCTCGACGTCCGTCGGGACCGCCTCGAGCACGAACTGGTGGTCGGCGACGCAGCTGGGGAAGCCCATGCCCGCAGCCATGTCCGCCGTCACCGTGAAGGCCCGGCCCGGGATCACGGCGACGGTGCTGATGACACCGGCGTCGGTGACCTTGAGGATGGCGTTCGCGCCCGCGTCAGCCACGTAGGTCGCACCGGCGACGCTGACCGACCCGTAGGGGTGGGAGTCGATGTGTCCCGAGTAGGCCTGGAAGTCGGGCGGAAGCATGGCGGCGCACTCCGGCGCGAGCCCCTGGAAGCCGTAGGTGACGACCGAGTCGGGGTTGTTCGCCGTCTCGTAGGCGAACATGTCAGCGAGCTGGCTGATCGTCCCGTCCGCGGCGCGGCGCATGAGCACCGATGCCATCGGTCCCTGCTCACCGAACGCGGTCTGCGACCAGGTCAGGACGCCCTTGCGCTCGGAGACCGAGGCCACGTCGCCGGGCGCACCCGTGGGCGAGACGACGTCGGTGCGGGTCCCGTCAGGGCTGATGACGGTGAGCGCGGCGGAGAACGCCTGGCCCACGTAGAGCGTGCCGTCGGGCTTGGCGTCGAACGTCAGCGGGCCCGCGAGCCCGTCGGCGACGGTCACCGGTTGGGCGGGCGGGGGTGATGCCGCTCCACCGACGGCGCTTGCCGGCAGCGCTGTCGCTGCGACAAGAAGGACGGCGGTGCTGATCGAACGCGCAGCGGTCCTCGACATTGAGTGCCTCATGTGTGTTCTCCCTGGAGAGCCTGCCGCCCGGTTTGGGCGGTTCTGCCCCACTATCGGCCGATGATCATGCCAGGTCCAGGCGTTAGCCCTTGAACGTTTGACCGGGTGCTCGGCGGGCGCGCCGACGAACGTTCACCGCGGCGCCGCGTGTCGCTCAGGGGGCGGACACCCGCCTCGCCTACCCTGGGGGTACAGCAAAGGCCCCTCGGAGTAAGCGTCCGAGGGGCCTTGCTGTGTGACCATCGGTCTCAGGTCCGGTTGCCCGGTGTACGTCGACCCCGCTCCGGCGGTGCGGTGAGTCCGTCGCTCCACGGTTGCCCGCGAGCTGATGACCCACTGATCACCCCTGCCAGTACGTGCGGACCCCTGCGTCGCCATCCACAGGCCCGACGGGTTGCCCCGACGAGATGTCCACCGTTCTCCGGTAGGACCAGCAGCTCCGGATCGCGCTCCTGGCGGCTCCTCCTGGGTGGTTCCTCGCGGGTTGCCCCGTCCGGTTCCTCCCGGGTCTCCCCGTTCGGTGCGGCGTTCCTTCCTTGCCGATGACGTAGTTCTAGTCCCCGCCGAGAAGCCCCCGCAAGCAGTTCGCAGGGCAACTTTTGTCCACCGGTTCAGCCACACCTTCGTCCACATGTCCCACGCACGAACGTGAGGGAAACGCACAGGCCTGTGCACGAAAGTTGTGCACGACGCCGGCCCGCCGTTAGGCCGTTCGGGTGGTGGCCGGGCGAGCCCCGTGGAGGGCTGCTTGGGCCCTCCGACCTGCGGCTGAGCTGCGCCGGTCAGCCCCGGACGTCGGCGAGGTGGTGCACCACGTCGTGCAGGAAGTACTGGCCGAGGCTCTCGAGGGTGAAGCGCGAGCCGTTGCTGCGCACGCCCGTCCTGCCCCATGCATCTGCCGGGACGGACCGGAAGGCGGCGACGGTGTCGTGGGCCGCGACGAGGAGCTCGCTGGAGACGACCGCCGGCTCCTGCTCGGAGTACCGCTCCGCGAGCGCCGTCTCGTCCTGGTCCCAGTTCGGGAAGGTCGGGTCGTCCTGGTCGAGCATGAGGTTGACGCGACCGGTGAAGACGCCGAAGACGTCACGCACGTGGCACGCGTACTCCAGCGGGGACCAGACGAAGGGCGCGGGGCGGACCGTCGCGTCGGGCCGCGCGAGGACCTCGACCCACCGCTCGGCGAGGTCCACCACGCGGTCGGCCACCTGCGGGCCGGCGACCGATGCGGCGTCGTAGCCGCACTCGTCGCACGGGCGGGTGAGCACCCAGGTCCAGTCCTTGGTGTCCGGTTCGATCGCGTCGTCAGCCATGAGGCGACGATAACCGCAGCAGCAGGGTCCTACCCGGAGGCCCGACAAGGCGGCACGGGCTCGATGGGAGGATGGTCGGATGCCGAAGATCATCGGAGGGTCGCTCGCCGAGCACCGCGAGCAGACCCGCCGCAAGCTCTTCACCGCCCTGACGGCGCTGATGGCCGAGCGCGGCTTCGACGCGATCACCCTGGCGGACATCGCCGGCGCCGCGGGCATCGGCCGCACGGCGGTGTACAACCACGTCGCGGACAAGGAGGCCCTCCTCCTCGCGTTCATCACGCACGAGACCGAGCAGTACGTGGCGACCCTCGAGCGTGCGCTGGAGGGTGTCACCGATCCCGTGGAGCAGCTGCGCACCTACATCCGCCAGCACGCCCAGCTCAAGCGGGTCTTCCACCTCGCGCCCGGCGCCGACCTGCGCACGGTCCTGTCCCCGGGGACGCAGGCGCGGCTCCGCGACCACGCCGTCGTCGTCGAGGAGGTGCTGCGCCGCATCCTGACGACGGGCATCGCCGCCGGCGCCTTCACCGACCAGCCGATCGGAACCACCGTGCCTCTGATCAACGCCTGCCTGTACAGCCGCGGCATCCCCGACGACGGGCCCGGCCGGGCGCAGGCCGTCGCCGCGACCGAGGCGTTCGTGCTCCGCGCGGTGGGAGCCCGGTGACCGGCACGGCAGCGGTCGCCGACGACGTCGCCGCGACCGACGAGCACCTCGGCCACGGGCTCAAGGTCCGCCACCTGACGATGATGGGGCTGGGCTCGGCGATCGGGGCCGGCCTGTTCCTGGGCACCGGCGTCGGGATCCGGACCGCAGGGCCGGCGGTGCTGGTCTCCTACGCGATCGCGGGCCTCATCGTTGTCCTCGTGATGCGGATGCTCGCGGAGATGGCCGCGGCGCTCCCGTCGAGCGGCTCGTTCTCCACCTACGCCGAGGCCGCCATCGGGCGCTGGGCCGGGTTCACTCTCGGCTGGGTCTACTGGTTCACACTGATCATGGTGCTCGGCGTGGAGATCACCGCGTCGTCGTCCATCGTGCACTCGTGGCTGCCGGGCGTGCCGCAGTGGGTCATCGCGCTCGTGCTCATCGGCGCGTTCGCCGCGGTGAACCTGCTGGGGGTGCGCAGCTTCGGGGAGTTCGAGTTCTGGTTCGCCGCCCTCAAGGTCGCCGTGATCGTGGCGTTCCTGGTGCTCGGGACGCTGCTCGTGCTCGGGGTGCTGCCCGGGACGGACCCCGTCGGGCTCACCCACCTGGCCGGACCCGACGGGTTCGCCCCCCACGGCGCCGCCGGCATCGCCGCCGGTCTGCTGGTGGTGGTGTTCGCCTTCGGTGGCATCGAGATCATCACGATCGCCGCGGCGGAGTCCGACGACCCGCAGCGGTCGATCGCCCGGGCCGCCCGCTCGATCGTCTGGCGCATCCTGCTCTTCTACGTCGGGTCTGTGGCGATCATGGTGCTCGTCCTGCCGTGGGACTCCGCGGAGCTGCTGGCCGGGCCGTTCGTGGCGGTCCTGAGCCTGACGAACATCCCCGGCGTCGCGACGCTGATGGAGGTCGTCGTCGTGGTGGCACTGCTGTCCGCGTTCAACGCGAACGTCTACGGCACGTCGCGGATGGCGTACTCGCTCGCCGAGCGCGGGGACGGACCGTCGGCCCTGCTCGAGGTGTCGCCGCGCGGCATCCCGCGCACGGCGGTGCTGGTGTCGGTGTTCTTCGCGCTGGTCAGCGTCGCGCTGAACATCCTGCTGCCGGCCCGGCTGCTGGGCATCCTGCTCAACGCCGTGGGGGCGTCACTCATCGGCATCTGGATCGTGGTGGCGATCTCCCAGCTCCGGCTGCGGCCGAGACTGGCTGCTGCGGGGACGCTCACCGTGCGGATGTGGCTCTTCCCGTGGTTGACCTGGTTCACGCTCGCCCTGCTCGCGGGGCTGGTGGCGCTCATGCTGACGGACGCCGACGCCCGGTGGCAGGCGGTGTCGACGGTGGTGCTGTTCGCGCTGGTCGCCGGGGTGTACGGCGTGTTGCAGGCAGCGCTGCGGCGTCAGGCCGTGCCTGCCTGACGGGCTGTGTCGCCGAACAGGAGGTGATGATGAGGCAGCCGACGTTGTTCCTGACCGTGGGGCTGCCCGCCACCGGGAAGACCACTGCTGCGCGGCGCATCGAGATCGAGCGGGAGGCGCTTCGTCTCACCAAGGACGAGTGGGTGAAGGCCCTCTACGGGCACGAGAACCCACCGGCGGCCGGCGATGTGATCGAGGGACGCCTGATCCAGGTCGCGCTGCGCGCCCTCGAGCTCGGCAACGACGTCGTGATCGACTTCGGCCTGTGGAGCCGGGACGAGCGCTCCGCTCTTCGGCAGGCGGCCGTCGACCTCGGCGCGGTGGTGGAGCTCCTCTACTTCGAGCTGACCCCGGCCGAGCAGCGCCGACGCGTGGACCAGCGCCACGAGGAGGAGTCACACACGACGTGGCACATGTCCGACGAGGAGCTCGCCGAGTGGGCTGCGAGGTTCGACGTCCCTACGCCCGGTGAGCTCGACGGCAGCGAGCCGATCGGCGAGCCGCCGGTCCCGTTCGCTTCATGGAGTGAGTGGCGTGCGCACCGCTGGCCGCCGTCGGTCTCCTGGAACCACCCGAATGGTGGATCCAGCGACCCGTCATCCATGCCGATCATCCGTGACGGGCCCTGACTGAGGCCCTGCGAGGGGGCGCAATGACGACCGACCTGCGGGCATTCGCCGCGTCTGCCGTGCTGGTTGCTGCCGTGGCGCTCGTGGCCGGCTGCCAGAGCCTCGCGGTGAGCTCGAGCCAGGACGCCTCGTCGCCGGCTCGCTCCAGCGGCACGCCCTCCGCAGCAGTGCCCCCCACCAGCACGCCCTCCGCAGCAGTGCCCTCGCCGACCGTGGGCTCCGAGGAGCCAGCGCCGTCCCCCGACGCCGACGCCGGCGCGGACCCCCGTGAGACCTTGCCGGGAGCGGCGCCTGGGTCGGACGCGTGCCGGGAGGCGTACGTGCAGCACCTGCTCTCTCAGGACCCCACGTACTTCGACCGGCGCCCCGTCGAGGACCCGATCGCGCTGCTGACGTACGACCGGCTGGCCGGCACCATCACCGCCGACCAGAACGCCCGCTGGGGGATGCAGCGCCTCTTCCAGCCTGACGCCGTCCCGCAGGAGTACCGCCTGCCAGACCTCAGCAACCGGGGCCCCGATCCGATGACCGTCATCGGGCTCGCCACGATGTGGGAGTCAGACTGCCTCTCGCTGGAGACGCAGCAGTGGCTCGTCGACTACATGACCCCGACCGCTTTGCCCGACGAGCCCTGACCCTGTGCGCCAGCGAGCGCTTCTGGATGCACCGCGAAGGCCAGCCAGGCGACGCCAGCCCGCGCCGCCCGCCGGCTTCCTGGCCGATCAGGCGCGATCGTGGAGCGTGACGTGGTAGCCGTCGGGGTC
>DASXVR010000020.1:0-12944 GCA_036504175.1 Actinotalea sp.
CCGTGGCTCGGACGCCGGGTTCGGCCGGACCCGCGCCGTCGCCGGCCTGCCGGCGGGACTACCGGTGTCCAGCGTGCTGGCGGACTCCCACGCAGCCCTCTACCAGCACGGCTGCACCAGCGCGGGCACGGGCAAGGCGACGTACGGGACCGGCTCGTCGGTGATGACCCCGTGCGAGGGTCCCGACGCGGGGCCGGCGGGCATCGCCACGACCCTGGCCTGGCTCACCGACGGGCCCACCTACGCACGTGAGGGCAACATCGTGGCCAGCGGCTCCGCCCTCGACTGGATGGCCGGCACGCTCGGTGCTCCGGCCGGCCTGTCCGGCGGCGCCTACCTCACCGCCCTCGCGTCGGAGGTCCCGGACGCCGGGGGAGTGAGCTTCGTGCCCGCCTTCTCCGGCCTCGGCGCCCCCTACTGGGACCGCACGGCGACGGGGGTCCTCACCGGCATCTCCGGTGGCACGACGCCCGCCCACCTCGCCCGCGCAGCGCTCGAGGCCGTCGCCCACCAGGTCGCTGACGTCGTGGAGGCCATCGAGGCGGACGGCAGGGCACGGATCGACGTCCTGCATGCCGACGGGGGAGCCACCGCATCAGCCCTGCTCATGCAGACGCAGGCGGACCTCCTGGGCCGCGCGGTCCTGGTCGCGGACGCCCCCGAGGCGTCGGCGCTGGGGGTGGCCCTGATGGCCGCCCGCGCCCTGGGACTCGCCGAGGCGCCACCGGCCGGCGGCGCCCCGGTCGAACCGGCCGCTGCGGACGAGCGCGCCGCGCGCCGGTCCGCCTGGGCCACAGCGGTCGCACGCTCGCGAGGCCTTCCGCTCCCGCACTGACCTGACCCGCCGGCCCCCGGCCGGCAGATCCGAACCCCCCTCGAAGGAGAGGCACCGATGGCTACATCTCGACGGGTCCCGCTGTGGCGGCGACCCGCGACGATCGGCAGTGCTGTCGCGCTCGTCGTGCTCGCCGCGATGGCGTTGACGACGACCACCGTCGCTGCCGACGACGTCGACGCGGCGAACGTGGGACGGCACGTGTTCGACGCGGCCGAGTACGCGAACGAGAAGTACGACTCCGAGGTCGTCCCGAACATCGTCGACAACGCGGTGGACATCGCCGAGCTGCTCCCGGCCATCGTCGCCGACCCCGAGGCCGCGGGGCAGAAGTACGGCCACAAGGGCGGGGTCTCGTCCCCGTACGCCTACCCGGTCACCGGGTCCGGCGTCGCCGGCGCGGTCAACGGCACCCTGCTGCCGGTCACCATCGCGGGTGTCCCCGCGGGCGTCCAGGTCATGCTGCAGATCGGGCCGGCCATCAACGGCACCGCGCTGCGCGACGCGACGGGCCTGATCGGCTTCGGCGACTTCCTGAACCAGATCGAGTACGCCAACGCCGCCACCGAGCTCAACAACAAGGTCAAGGCCGACGTCCTGACCGGCTTCGACGCGGCAGCCGCGGCAGGCAAGACCGTCACGTTCACGGGAGCGTTCAGCTACGGCAGCAACCACGCCGTCATCCAGGTCGTCCCCGTCGAGCTGAAGGTCGCACCGTGACGGCGGCCACCACGAGCCAGGCTCCGGTCTGGACGGCCGGCGACGTCGTCCTCGTCGCCGAGGACGTGTCGAAGGTCTACGGCGGGACCCATGCGCTGCGTGGCGTGGACTTCTCGGCACGAGCAGGGGCCGTCACGGCGGTCTTCGGCGAGAACGGTGCCGGCAAGTCGACGCTGATGAAGATCCTCGCCGGGGTCGAGCGACCCACCACGGGGAGCCTGCACGTCTTCGGGGAGGAGGTCGCGTTCGCCTCACCCGTCGAGGCCGTCGAGCGCGGCGTGGTGATCATCCACCAGGAGCTCAACCTCTGCCCCAACCTCTCGGTGACCGACAACGTGTTCCTCGGCCGCGAGCTGCGCCGGCGCGGAGCCGTCGACGAGGGCGCCGAGCGGACGGCCGCGATCGCGCTGCTCGAGCGCCTCGAGGAGCGCATCGACCCGTCCGCCCCCGTCGGGGACCTGCGTCTCGGTCAGCAGCAGGTCGTGGAGATCGCGCGGGCCATCTCGCTCGAGGCCCGCGTCCTGATCATGGACGAGCCGACGTCCGCCCTCTCCAACGCCGAGGTCGAGGTCCTCTTCCGGGTGATCCGGGAGCTGACCTCGGCCGGTGTCGCCATCGTCTACATCTCCCACCACCTCGAGGAGGCGCTCGAGATCGCCGACGACGTGGTGGTCCTGCGCGACGGCGCGCTCGTCGCGGAGGCGAAGGCGGCCGACGTCGACCTGGCCTGGGTCGTGGCCAACATGGTCGGCCGCAACCCCGACGACCTGTACCCCGAGCTCGGCGCCGAGAAGGGCGAGGTGCTCCTCGAGGTCCGCGGCGTGTCCGTCGCCGACCCCGCGAACCCGGGCCGCCTGGCCGTCGCCGACCTCGACCTCACGGTGCACGCGGGGGAGATCGTCTGCCTCTACGGGCTCATGGGAGCCGGCCGGACCGAGCTGCTCGAGGCGCTCGCCGGCCGTCTGCCCGTCAGCGCGGGTGCCGTGCTGGTGGACGGCGAGGACCTCACCACCGCGACGATCGGTCAGCGGATCGACCGGGGTCTGGCCCTGGTGCCCGAGGACCGCCAGCGGGACGGCCTCGTGCAGACCATGACCGTCGGCGACAACATGTCGCTCGCCTCGATCCGGTCCTACCTGCGCGGTGCGTTCGTCTCGAACCCGGCCGAGGCCAAGGCCGTCAAGCGGACCATCAGCGACGTCACCGTCAAGACGTCGGGCCCCGGCGCACCGATCGGCTCTCTCTCCGGGGGCAACCAGCAGAAGGTCGTCATCGGCAAGATCCTGCTGACCGAGCCACGGGTGCTCCTGCTCGACGAGCCGACCCGCGGCATCGACGTCGGCGCGAAGGCGGACATCTTCACGCTCATGGCGGCCCAGGCACGGGCAGGGCTCGCGGTCCTGTTCGCGACCTCCGAGCTCGGCGAGGCGCTCAACGCCTCCGACCGGGTCCTCGTGCTGCACCGCGGCCGTGTGGTCCGCGAGTTCGACCCCCGCACCACCTCCAAGGAAGACCTCATGGCCGCCTCCGACGACGCCGCGTCGCCCGAGCCTGCCGACGACACGGACGGAGCATCCGCATGAACCCCGTACCGCAGCCGGCCGAGCGACCCGCATGGTCGCTCCGGCTCGGCGACGCCCTCCTCGAGCTGCGGGCCTTCATCGCCCTCGCGGTGATCGTGGTGATCTTCGCGTCGCTCTCCGACACCTTCCTGACCGGCTCCAACATGATCACGATGACCCGGCACGTCGCGGTCAACGCGATCCTCGCGCTCGGGATGCTCCTGGTGATCCTGACCGGCGGCATCGACCTCTCGGTCGGCTCGATCGTCGGGCTCTCCGGGATCGTCGCCGGCGTCCTGCTGCAGGGGTGGGAGATCCCCTCGTTCAACGTGATCCTCTACCCGCAGGTCTGGGCCGTCGTGGTCGTCTCGCTCGTCGTGGGCACTGTCGTCGGAGCCATCAACGGCGTGCTCATCACACGGTTCAAGGTCGCACCGTTCATCGCGACGCTGGGCATGCTCTACGTCGCCCGCGGCACGGCGCTGCTCATCTCGAACGGCGCGACGTTCCCGCGGCTCGGTGGTGCCCCCGAGCTCGGCAACACCGGCTTCCGCTGGCTCGGCACCGGGCGGGTCATCGGCGTCCCGGTCTCGATCTGGATCATGGTCGTGTTCGCCGTGGCGATCTGGGTGCTGATCCGCAAGATGCCCTTCGGCCGGTGGCTGTACGCGACCGGTGGCAACGAGCGGGCGGCCTCGCTGTCCGGCGTGCCGGTCCGGACGGTGACCCTGCGCGTCTACATGATCTCGGGCCTGTGCGCCGCGATGGTCGGCCTGATCATCGCCTCCGAGCTCACCTCGGCCGCCCCCCAGACGGGGGAGACGTTCGAGCTCAACGCGATCGCTGCCGTCGTCATCGGCGGGGCATCGCTGGCCGGCGGCCGTGGCACCGTCCGGGGCGCCCTCGTCGGCGCCTTCGTCATCGGCTTCCTGTCCGACGGCCTGGTCATGGTCGGCGTCTCGACCTTCTGGCAGGTCGTCATCAAGGGCGCGGTGATCGTGCTCGCCGTGATGCTCGACCAGGGCCAGCAGCGGCTCAAGCGCTCCCGCGCGGCAGCGGCGGCCGCCGCCACGGTCAGGCACGACGGGCCGCCCTCACGAACCTCCACGCCGGTCGCCGCATGAGGGCACCCGGCATGGCCAGCACCACAGCACCGTCCCCGTACGACAAGGAAGTCCACAAGGAGGCAAGGTCCATGTCCCGTTCCACGACCGCACGGATGGCAGCACTGCTCACCGCCGGCGTCCTCGCACTCGCGGCATGCTCGAGCGGCGGAGGCACCGACAAGCCGGCCGCCGACAGCACGACGGCCGCCGCCACCACCGCGGCCCCCGAGGCCGGCGGCCTCATCGCCGTCATCACCCCGTCCCACGACAACCCGTTCTTCAAGGCGGAGGCGGACGCCGCCGTCGCCAAGGCGGAGGAGCTGGGCTACAAGACCACATCCGCCTCGCACGACGACGACCCGAACAAGCAGTCCGAGCTGATCGACTCCGCCATCACGGCCGGTGCCAAGGCGATCATCCTGGACAACGCCGGGGCCGACGCGTCCATCGGCCCGGTGCAGAAGGCCGTCGACGCCGGGATCCCGGTGTTCCTCATCGACCGTGAGATCAACCAGACCGGTCTTGCCACCGCCCAGATCGTCGCGAACAACTCGCAGGGCGCCGCACTCGTGGCCGAGGAGTTCGTGAAGGCCATGGCCAGCGCGGGCAACTACGTCGAGCTCACCGGCAAGGAGTCGGACACCAACGCAGGCGTGCGCTCGCAGGCCTACGCGAGCGTGATCTCCCAGTACCCGGACCTGAAGCTCGTCGCCCAGGAGACGGCCAACTGGGACCAGCAGGAGGCCTTCACGAAGACCGAGACCATCCTGCAGTCCAACCCCGGCGTCAAGGGCATCATCGCCGGTAACGACACCATGGCCCTGGGTGCCGTCGCCGCTGTCGAGGCGGCCGGCCTGACCGGCAAGGTCATCGTCGCCGGCTTCGACGGAAGCCCCGACGCCGTCGCGGCGATCAAGGCCGGGACGCTGCTGGCCACCGGTCTCCAGCCGGCCGTCCAGATCGCGCAGCTCGCGGTCGAGCAGGCGGACGAGGTCATCACGAAGGGCAAGGCCTCCCAGGAGGAGAAGCAGTCCATCGACTGCGTCCTGATCAACAAGGACAACGCCGACAAGTACACGCTCTTCGGCCTGACGGAGTGAGTCATCCCCCTCGGCCCGCGCCAGGCGCGCGGGCCGAGGGGACCTCCCCTGCGTCCGCCCCGGCCCACGACAGCGGGATTCTGCTAGTCTTCAAAGTGAATCGCTGATCGGAGATGAATAGGTATGTCCAACTACCCCCGCTTCGGTGCCGGCCTCTGGCACTTCGCCTCGTACGTCGACAGGTACGCCACCGACGGCTACGCCCCGCCGGTCACGACCCTCGAGCAGATCGCCCTCGCCGGCTCGGTCGGTGACCTGTCGGTCGTCGACGTGCCGTACCCGTTCACCGAGGGGGTCACCGTCGAGCAGGTCAAGGCGGCTCTCAAGGAGAACGACCTCGAGGCCATCGGCGTCACGCCTGAGATCTACATGCGCCACTTCAGCAAGGGCGCCTTCACCAACCCTGACGCCGCCGTCCGCGCCGATGCCCTGGCCGTGCTCAACGAGGCCGCCGACGTCGTCCGCGAGCTCGGCGCGCGGTACCTCAAGGTGTGGCCGGGGCAGGACGGGTGGGATTACCCCTTCCAGGTCGACCACCACACCCAGTGGGAGCTGGCCGTCTCCGGCATGCGTGAGCTCGCGCTCGCCAACCCGGACATCAAGATCGTCATCGAGTACAAGCCGCGCGAGCCACGGAACAAGATGTTCTGGGACTCGGCCGCCAAGACCGCGCTGGGCATCAAGGCCATGGGCGTGGAGAACGTCGGTGTCCTGCTCGACTTCGGCCACGCGCTCTTCGGTGGCGAGTCGCCGGCCGCCGCCGCCCAGCTCCTGATCGACCACGACCTGCTCTGGGCCATGGACGTCAACGACAACCTGCGCAGCTGGGACGACGACATGGTCGTCGGCACGGTGCACCCGGTCGAGGTCTTCGAGTTCTTCTACACCCTGAAGATCAACAACTGGGAGGGCGTGTGGCAGCTCGACCAGTTCCCGTTCCGCGAGAACACGGTCGAGGCCGCCCGGCTGTCGATCCGCTTCCTCAAGGGCATCTACCGCGCCCTCGAGGAGCTGGACATCGACGCGCTGCGTGAGGCGCAGGCCAACCAGGACGCCATGGCGGCCCAGCGCCTGGTGCAGGACGTGCTGTTCTCCTGCTTGCGAGCGGAGTCGTGACAGTCGAGGAGGACCTGGTCCCCCAGGTCGAGGCGGCTGCCGTCGCCGACACGCTGCCCGTGCTGGGCAGGGTGCCGGACGGCGCCGACCGTGAGGCCGTCGTCGCGCACCTCGCGGAGGCTGCCAGGCAGGTGCGCCGCCGGGACATCAAGATGATCCGCGCCGCGGGGCTGGGCCACATCGGTGGCGAGTTCTCGGTGATCGACATCCTGGTGACGCTCTACCTGCACGCGCTGAACATCTCTCCCGACCGCATGGACGACCCGGACCGCGACCGCTTCATCCTCTCCAAGGGTCACGCGGCGGCCGCGCTCTACACCACGCTGGCCATCGCGGGGTTCCTGCCACCCGAGCAGCTGAGCACGTTCATGCAGCCGCTCTCGCAGCTCAACGGTCACCCGGCCCGGACCAAGATCGCCGCAGTCGAGGCGAGCACCGGGCCGCTCGGCCACGGTCTGCCGATCGCCGTCGGCACGGCGTTCGCCGGCAAGCTCGACGGGTCCGCACGGCGCACGGTCGTCGTCGTGGGCGACGGCGAGCTGCAGGAGGGCTCCAACTGGGAGGCCCTCATGACGGCCGGCAACCACGGGCTCTCGCACCTGTGCGTGGTGGTCGACCGGAACCGGCTCCAGCAGGGTGCCCGGGTCGCCGACACCAACGACCTCGAGCCCCTGGCGGACAAGCTGCGTGCGTTCGGCATGGAGGTCGTCGAGGTGGACGGCCACGACCACGGCGCTCTCGCCGACGCCTTCGCCGCGGTGCCGGCCGCCTCGGGCAAGCCGACTGCCGTCATCGCCCACACGTTCAAGGGTCACCCGATCTCCTTCATGTCCGACGACGTCGCCTGGCACCACAAGGTGCCGTCGCCGGACCAGGTGGCCACCGCCCTCGCCGAGCTGGAGACACCGTGAGCACCACCATCGCCGCAGCACCCGAGCGGGCGCTGCACGACTGCCGCGACGCGTTCGTCGCCACTCTCATCGACCTCGCCGAGCATGACGCGCGGATCGTCGCCGTGGTCAACGACTCGGTCGGGTCGAGCAAGCTCGGCCCGTTCGGCGAGCGGTTCGGCGACCGGATGGTCAACGTCGGCATCGCCGAGCAGGACATGGTCGGCGTGGCCGCAGGTCTGGCCAACGGCGGCAAGATCCCCTTCGTCTCGGCGGCGTCGTGCTTCCTCACGGCTCGCGCGATGGAGCAGATCAAGGTGGACGCCGCCTACTCGCAGCACCACATGGTGCTCTGCGGGATGAGCCCGGGCATGGCCTACGGGGAGCTCGGCCCGACGCACCACTCGATCGAGGACCTGGCGTGGCTGCGCACCATCCCCGGGCTGACCGTGCTGGTCCCGAGCGACCCGCTCGAGACGGCGCAGGCCGTCCGGTGGGCAGCGCAGCACGACGGTCCCGTCTTCATCCGGATCAGCCGGATGGGCGTCCCGGACGTGAACCCGCAGGACTACCAGTTCGCCCCGGGCAAGGCTGTGACGCTCCGCGAGGGCGGCGACGTCACGCTCGTCGCGGCCGGCACCGTCGTCGTGCGGGCCCTGGACGCAGCAGACCTGCTTGACGCCGAGGGCATCTCGGCGCGCGTCCTGTCCATGCCGAGCATCAAGCCGCTCGACCAGGAGGCGTTGCTCGCCGCCGCACGGCAGACCGGCGGGATCGTGACCGTCGAGGAGGCGCTGACCTCCGGTCTGGGTGGTGCCGTCGCCGAGCTCGTCGTCCGCCACCACGCGGTGCCGATGCGGTTCGTCGGCGTCCCGGACACCTTCGCCCCCACAGGCAAGGTGGAGTGGCTGCTCGACCACTTCGGCATCAGCGCCGACGGGGTGGCAGCGGCGGCCCGCGAGCTGGTCCACGCCCGCACGAGCTGACACCACGAGGTCACCCGGCTGCGGGCATGCCCGGCCCTAGACTCACGGGCAGCGCATGTGCGGTCAGGCATGACTGCGACCGTGAAGGAGAGGGAGAGCCGTGGCGTTCGGCGGGATGGTCGGCGTACCGACGCGCAGGTCGGGGGCGACCGACGAGCAGGTGCGCCTCATGGCGAAGGTCGCCCGGATGTACCACGAGCGCGGCATGCGCCAGTCGGAGATCGCGGCCGAGCTGCACGTCTCCCAGCCCCGGGTGTCGCGCCTGCTCAAGCGAGCGGTCGAGACGGGTGTGGTCCGGACGACCGTGAACCTGCCGACCGGGGTCCACACCGACCTCGAGGACGAGCTCGAGGCCCTCTACGGGATCTCCGAGGCCGTCATCGTCGACGCCGGTGACGAGGAGGAGCCGCTCCGGGCCCTTGGCGGTGCGGCGGCCGTCTACCTGGAGACGACGATGATCGGCGGCGACGACGTCGGCATCTCCTCCTGGAGCGCCTCGCTCATCGCTGCTGTCGATGCGCTGCGGCCGTGGAGCAACCCGGTCGTGTCCCAGGTCGTGCAGCTCGTCGGTGGGGTCGGCGAGTCGCGGGTGCAGCTCGACGCGACCCGGCTGCTCACGTCCTTCGCGCAGGCGACCGGCGGAGCCCCGATCTTCCTGCCCGCTCCCGGCCTGCTCGGCAGCCCCGAGGCCCGGGACAGCCTGATGGCCGACCCGGCCGTCGAGCAGGTCACGTCGCGCTGGCCACGCCTGACCGTCGCCCTGGTCGGGATCGGCACCCTGGAGCCGTCGCCGCTGCTGCGCCAGAGCGGCAACAGCATCGCCGTCGCCGACCAGGAGGCGCTGCGGACGGCCGGCGCGGTCGGTGACGTGTGCCTCCGCTTCTTCGACGAGCAGGGCGACCTGGTCCCCACCGAGCTCGACAAGCGCGTCATCGGGATCACGCCGGACATGCTGCGGACCATCCCGCGCCGGATCGCGGTCGCGGGAGGGCTGCGCAAGGTCGCCGCGATCCGTGGGGCCATGCGCGGACGGTGGATCAACGTCCTGATCACCGACGCCCGGACGGCACGCGCCCTGGTAGAGAGCGCGTGAGCACAGCTCGTCAACGCGCCCGGCACCGCGTCACGGAGGCAGTGGCCGCGATCGCAGCGGGCCGGGCCGTCGTGGTCACCGACCACCCCGACCGGGAGGACGAGGGCGACCTGGTCGTCGCCGCCCAGCACGCCACGAGCCGGGTCGTCGCCTTCATGATGGCTCAGTGCCGGGGCCTGATCTGCGTGCCGATGACGGCTGAGCGGGCCGCGCAGCTCGACCTGCCGCCGATGGTCCCGGTGAACACCGAGTCGCTGCGCACCGCGTTCACGGTGTCGGTCGACGCGGCTGCGGGCGTGACGACTGGTATCTCCGCGGCCGACCGGGCGGTCACGATCGAGGTGCTGTGGCGGCCGGGGTCGCAGGCCACCGACCTGGTGCGCCCCGGTCACGTCTTCCCGCTCATCGCCGCGCCGGAGGGCGTCATCGGCCGTCCGGGTCACACGGAGGCCGCCGTGGACCTCGCCGTCATGGCCGGCCTCGAGCCCGCGGGCGTGATCTGTGAGATCGCCGACCGGCAGGGCGAGATGCTGCGCGGTGAGCGCTTGCGACGGTTCTCCCGCCGGCACGGCCTCGTCCAGCTCTCCATCGACGAGCTCGCCGAGCACCGCACCTCCTCGTAGGCCGTCGCGCGAGGTCCCGTGGGTGCGCGTCTCCTGCGGCACCCGGGGTCGATCCGGCTGTCAGCCGCGGCGTCACACCTGTCCAGAGTGTGGACGGGGTGGGCCCCTGCTGCGCGCTGGCGGGGGAGGAGTTCACATCGGCTGCGTCGGCGCAGCCCGCCGCGGCTAGCGTCCAGCCATCCGCCGAACGATGGATCTGGAGCACCTCGTGTCCGAGCAGCACACCCCCGACGCCCGCTGGGCGCGCCGGGGCTCGTCGCTGCCCACGCCGCGAATGTGCTGCTGCCTGCCCCTGCGCTGAGCACTCTCAGCGTCCGGCCCTGACGGGCCGCAGGCAGCACGGCGAGCGGACGACCTGCGCACGGCGCGGGACGTGCCCTGGCCGGGCGTCGCGGCCGTCGTGGCCACCGCCCGTGCCGCCGGCACACCCTCCCAGGAAGGCCCTACCCATGAAGCGCACCCTCAGCGCCCTCGCCGCTGTCCTCACCCTGGCCGCTGCCCTGACGGCCTGCTCCAGCCCCAGCTCGTCGGACTCCACCTCTGCAGCCGGTTCGACCCAGTCAGCTGCTGCCGGCTCTGACGAGCCGGTGAAGATCGGCGTCGCCGACAAGTCGCAGGAGTACTGGCGCACGTTCGAGAAGCTCGCGACGGACGCCGGCATCAAGGTCGAGCTCGTGAACTTCACCGACTACACCCAGCCGAACCCGATCCTGTCGGCGGGTGACCTCGACCTGAACCAGTTCCAGCACCTGCTGTACCTGGCGAACTACAACGTGTCGGCCGACGCCGACCTGGTCCCGATCGGCTCGACGGCGATCTACCAGCTCGGCCTCTACACGACCAAGGGCTACAAGGCCCCGGCCGACATCCCCGACGGTGCCGAGATCGCCATCCCGAACGACGTGGTCAACCAGGCGCGTGCGCTCCTCGTGCTGCAGTCGGCCGGGCTGATCAGCCTCAAGGACGGCGGCAACGCCTTCTCCACGCCGGCCGAGATCGTCACGGACGAGTCCCGGGTGACCGTGGTCCCCGTCGACGCCAACCAGACGGCCGTGCAGCTCAACGTGCTCGACGCCGCCGTCATCAACAACAACTTCGCCAACGACGCCGGGATCGACCCGACGACGGCCATCTACTCCGACCTGCAGAGCACCGACGCGGCGCGGCCGTACCTGAACATCTGGGCCGCCCGGGCGAAGGATGCGGACAACCCGGTCTACGCCAAGCTCGTGAGCCTCTACCAGTCGCCCGAGGTGCTCAAGGAGCTCGAGGCGGAGAACGGCGGGACGGCCGTCACGGAGGTCGTGCCGGCAGCGCAGCTCCAGAAGGACCTCACCGGTCTGGAGGACCTGGTCAAGAAGAACCAGGGCTGAGCATGACGCGGGGAGGCCGGTCAGCCGGCCTCCCCGCAGCCGTGCCCGGACGAGCGTGACGACGGAGGTTGACGGATGAGCACGATGGTTCAGCTCGACGAGGTGTCGAAGGTCTTCAGCGGTGCGCGCGGCCCGGTCCGCGCCGTGGACGGGGTGAGCCTGAGCATCGAGCGGGGCGAGATCTTCGGGATCATCGGCTACTCGGGTGCGGGCAAGAGCACCCTGGTCCGCCTGATCAACGCCCTGGAGACGCCGACATCCGGCAGCGTGGTCGTCGACGGCCAGGCGTTGACGGGGGTGCCCGAGCGCCGCCTGCGGAAGGCGCGCACCGGCATCGGGTTCATCTTCCAGCAGTTCAACCTCTGGACCTCGCGGACTGTGGCCGGCAACATCGCCTACCCGCTGCGCGTGGCGGGCTGGTCGCGGGCCCGTCGCGAGGCCCGGGTGGCCGAGCTGCTCCAGTTCGTCGGACTCGTCGACAAGGCGCGCCAGTACCCCGACCAGCTCTCCGGCGGGCAGAAGCAGCGGGTCGGCATCGCCCGGGCGCTGGCCACCTCACCCGCCCTGCTCCTGGCCGACGAGTCCACCAGCGCCCTGGACCCGGAGACCACGCGTGACGTCCTCGACCTGCTGCGCCGGGTGAACACCGAGCTGGGCGTCACCATCGTCGTGATCACCCACGAGATGGCCGTCGTGTCCTACCTGTGCGACCGCGTCGCCGTGATGGACGCCGGCAAGGTCGTCGAGCACGGCGAGGTCTACGACATCTTCTCCGACCCCCGCCACGACGTGACCCGACGCTTCATCGGGACCGCCCTGCACGACCGTCCCCGACCGGACGTCATCGCGCGCCTGCGCCAGCGCCACCCCGGGCGCATCGTGACCATCGCGGTCCGGGAGACCGCCGGGCACGCACCGCTGACGGAGACCTTCCGTGCGCACGAGGTCGACGGCGCGGTGGTGTTCGGCGGGATCACGGAGGTGGGTGCCCGTCCGCTGGGCTCCCTGACGTTCGAGCTGCTGGGTGCCCCGGCGCGCGTCGATGCGCTCCTGGACGAGCTGCGGGGCTGGAGCGAGGTCGTCGAGTACGCCGACGACGGCCACCCGCTCGGCGCAGACGCAGGGCGACCGAGCCCCGGGACGGGGAGTGACCGATGAGCAGCAACGGCGTCGACCTGTGGCCCCTGCTGCTCTCGGCCCTCGGCGAGACCCTGCAGATGGTCATCGCGACCCTGGTGTTCGGCGGCCTCGCCGGCCTGGTGCTCGGGCTCGCGCTCTACACGACCCGACCGGGCAACATCCTGGCCAACCGCGTCGTCTACGCCCTGCTGAACATCGCGGTGAACATCGTGCGCCCGATCCCTTTCATCATCTTCCTGACGGCGATCCTGCCGCTGACCATCAACGTCACCGGTGCGAGCTACGGCACCCGCGCGGTGATCTTCCCGATGGCCGTGATGGCGACCTTCGCGACGTCGCGCATCGTCGAGCAGAACCTCGTGGCTCTCGACCCCGGTGCCGTCGAGGCCGCCCGGGCGGT
>DASXVR010000021.1:0-17180 GCA_036504175.1 Actinotalea sp.
TTGAACATGCCGTCGTTGATGGCCGAGATCGGCCAGGGGGCGCGCCAGCCGCCGAAGAACAGCGTCGTGGCCACGGCGGACACGTTGAGCATGTTGATGTACTCGGCCAGGAAGAACCAGGCGAACTTCATCGAGGAGTACTCGGTCATGAAGCCCGAGACGAGCTCGCCCTCGGCCTCCGGCAGGTCGAACGGCAGGCGGTTGACCTCGCCGACCATCGACACGAAGTAGATGACGAACGACGGCAGCAGCGGGAGGAACCACCACAGCGGCCGCTGGGACTCCACGATCTGGGAGGTCGACATCGACCGCGCCATGATGAACACGCTCACCAGGGACAGGCCCATCGCGAGCTCGTAGGAGATGACCTGGGCGGTGGACCGGACCGACCCGAGCAGCGGGTAGGTCGAGCCGGACGCCCAGCCGCCGAGCACGATCCCGTACACGCCGAACGACGTCGCGGCCAGGATGTAGAGCACGGCGACCGGGAAGTCGGTCAGCTGCAGCGGCGTCAGGACGCCGAAGATGTTCACCTCGGGCCCGAGCGGGATCACCGCGAAGGTGAGCAGCGAGCAGAACACCGAGATCATCGGCGCGACGATGTAGATCACCTTGTCCGCCGCATGGACGGTGATGTCCTCCTTGAGCAGGAGCTTCATCGCATCCGCGAGCGACTGCAGCAGACCGAAGGGCCCGTGCACGTTGGGCCCCGGCCGGATCTGCATGCGTGCGACGACCTTGCGCTCGAACCAGATCGCCATCAGCACGCTGACCAGCAGGAAGACGACGATCCCCACGGCCTTGAGCAGGACGATCCAGCCGTTGTCGTGGCTGAAGTCCGCTCCCGGGACGTCGGCGGCCTGCGCCGCGGGCGCGACACCCGCCGCGAGCGCGTGGGACAGCACAGTGGTCGCGGACATCACAGCGCCTCTCCGTCGTGTCCGGGCTCGCGCCCGTTCGTCTGAGCACCCGCGGGTCCGGCGACCGGCACGCTGGTCGCCACCATGGTCGCCAGGGTGGTCGCCGGCAGGACGTCGACGACGGCCCCCGCGTCCACCCGCAGCGTCGAGCGGACCGTCGAGCCCGTCGAGCTGACCGGGAGCCACACGACGCCGTCAGGCATCGGCGTGACGAGGAGCGGCAGGCTCACCTCGCCGTGCTCGGTGCGCACGGTGAGCCCCTGGCCCGTGGTCAGGCCGAGGTCCGCGGCGAAGGCGGGCGAGATGCGCGCCACCGGACGCGGAGCGGTCCCGGCCAGGAAGGCTTCGCCGTCCTGGAGCCGCCCGTTGTCCAGCAGCAGGTGCCAGGTGGCCAGGACGGCCTGACCGGCGCCGACGGCAGGGGGCTCGGCCGCGGCGGCCGCGGGAGCCACCGGGCGGTCGCCGTCCCACGGACCCAGGTCGTCGATCTCCGCGTGGACCTGCTTGAGCGTGCGCAGCCCGAGGACCACGCCTGCCGCGTCGGCCACGGCGTCGAGCACGCGGTGGTCGGCCATCGCCGTGGAGGCGAGGGCCTGCGGGAAGGGACGCAGGCGCCCCTCCCAGTTCATGAAGGTGCCGGCACGCTCCACAGGAGGCGCGACGGGCAGGACGACGTCGGCCAGGGCCGTGACCGCCGACGCGCGCACCTCGAGCGAGACGAGGAAGCCGACCTTCTCCAGGGCCGCCAGCGCGAGCGCGGGGTCGGGCAGGTCGCCCGGGTCCACGCCGCCGACGAGGAGTCCGCCCAGGGTGCCGTCCGCAGCAGCGGCGAGGATCTGCGCCGTGGACCGGCCCGGCTCGGTCGGGATGCTCTCGACGTCCCAGGTCGCGGCCAGGTCGACCCGGGCGCGCGCGTCGCGGACGCCGCGGCCGCCGGGCAGGACGGTGGGCAGCGTGCCCATCTCGACGCCGCCCCGCTCACCGGCCCGGCGCGGGATCCACGCGAGCCGGGCGCCGGTGCGCTCCACGAGCCGCAGCACGGCCGTCAGACCGCCGGGGACGCTCGCCAGGCGCTCGCCCACCAGCACCACGGAGTCGGCGCCGAGCGCAGCAGCGGCCTCGCCCAGCACGCCGTCGGCGCCGGTCACGAGGGCGTCGAGCACCTCGGCCTCGGTACCGGGCGCCGCTGGCAGCAGCGTGCCGCTGACCCGCTCGAGCCCGCGGCTCGCGAAGGGGGCCACCGAGAAGATGCGGTTCTTGCGCTTCAGGACACCCTTGCGCAGGCGCAGGAAGGCGATGCCGCCCTCGTCCTCGGGCTCGAAGGCCACCAGCAGGGTGGACGGTGCGCTCTCGAGGTCGGCGAAGGTGACCGACATCCGGCTGCCCGCGACGCGGTGGGCGAGGAACGCCTCCTCCTCGTCGGAGTGCGGACGCGTGCGGTGGTCGACGTCGTTGGTGCCGAGCACGACCCGCGCGAACTTCGCGTAGGCGTAGGAGTCCTCGATCGTCAGGCGGCCGCCGGGCAGCACACCCACGCCGCCCGCAGCGCGCGCCGCGAGCAGGCCCTCGGCGGCGACCTCGAGGGCCTCCTGCCAGCTGGCCGTCCGCAGCTCGGACCGGGTCCCGTCAGCGGCCCTGTCGCGCACCATCGGGACCGTCAGGCGGTCCGCCATGCCCTGCCAGGGGAACGCGAAGCGGTCCTTGTCGCTGATCCACTCCTCGTTCACCGCCGGGTCGTCCATGGCCAGGCGCCGGAGCACCACGCCACGCCGGTGGTCCACGCGGATCGCGGCGCCGTTGCTGTCGTGCTCGGCGACACCGGGGGTGGACACCAGGTCGAACGGACGCGAGCGGAAGCGGTAGGCGGCGCCGGTGAGCGCGCCCACCGGGCAGATCTGCACCGTGTTGCCGGAGAAGTAGGAGGCGAACGGACGGCCCGACGTGTCGAGCTCGGCCTGCCCGAGGGGTCCGGCCGGGTCCTGCGCGGCAAGGCCCACGGCCGCCTGCAGGGGTGAGCCGTCGGACTGGACGCCGCGGTAGACCTCGACCGGGTCCGCGCCGGCGAAGCCGAGCACTCGCGGGTCGAACACGCCGATCTGCTGACGCACGCCGCGCTGCTGCAGGTCGATGAAGGGGTCACCGGCGATCTCGTCGGAGAAGCGGGTGCAGCGCTGGCAGAGCACGCAGCGCTCGCGGTCGAGCAGGATCTCGGTGGAGATGGCGAGCGGCTTGGGGAACGTGCGCTTGACGTCGCGGAACCGGCTGGTCCCGTACCCGTTGCTCATCGCCTGGTTCTGCAGGGGGCACTCGCCGCCCTTGTCGCAGGTGGGGCAGTCGAGCGGGTGGTTGATGAGCAGGAGCTCCATGACGCCGTGCTGCGCCTTGTCGGCCACGGCGGAGGTGCGCTGCGTGCGCACCACCATGCCCGGCGTCGCCTCGAGCGTGCAGGACGCCTGCGGCTTGGGCATCGCCCGCAGGTTGCCCTCGCGGTCGGGGGTGGACACCTCGACCAGGCACTGCCGGCACGCGCCGGCGGGCTGCAGCAGCGGGTGGTCGCAGAAGCGCGGGATCTGGATCCCGACGGTCTCGGCCGCCCGGATGACCAGCGTGCCCTTGGGGACGGCCACCTCGACGTCGTCGATGGTGACCGTCACCTGGTCTGCGGGGGGAGTGCCGCCGGCCACTGCGGCGCTCGCGGGCGTCGTCGTCGTCATGCTCCTACCGTTCCTGCCGCCACACCGGACAGGGCGTGGACGTTCGCCCGGTTCCGGGGTGTGTAGGGGAAGAGGGCGGCGGCGGTGTGGTCGAACGGGCAGCCGCCGCCGGTGATGTGCGCCTCGAACTCGTCCCGGAAGAGGGCGATGCCCGAGGTGATGGTGGACGTCGCGCCGTCGCCGAGCGCGCAGAAGGCGCGGCCGAGGATGTTGTCGCAGACGTCGAGCAGGGTGTCCAGGTCCTCGAGGGTGCCGTGGCCTGCCTCGATCCGGGCCAGCACCTGCTTGAGCCAGTAGGTCCCCTCGCGGCACGGGGTGCACTTGCCGCAGGACTCGTGGGCGTAGAACTCCGCCCACCGGGTGATCGCCCGGACCACGCAGGTGGTGTCGTCGAAGATCTGCAGGGCGCGCGTGCCTAGCATCGACCCCGCGGCGCCGACCGACTCGTAGTCGAGCGGCACGTCGAGGTGGTCGGCGGTGAACAGCGGCGTCGACGAGCCGCCCGGGGTCCAGAACTTCAGCTCGTGGCCGGCTCGCACACCGCCGGCCATGTCGAGCAGCTCACGCAGCGTGATGCCGAGCGGCGCCTCGTACTGCCCTGGCCGCGTCACGTGGCCGGAGAGCGAGAAGAGGCCGAAGCCGGCCGACTTGTCCGTGCCCATCGAGCGGAACCACTGGGAGCCGCCGGTCACGATCGACGGGACGCTCGCGATGGACTCGACGTTGTTGACCACCGTCGGCCGCGCGTACAGGCCCGCGACGGCGGGGAACGGCGGCTTGAGCCGGGGCTGGCCGCGCCGTCCCTCCAGGGAGTCGAGCAGGGCCGTCTCCTCGCCGCAGATGTAGGCGCCCGCGCCGGCGTGGACGGTGACCTCCAGGTCGAAGCCGGTGCCGAGGATGTTCTTGCCGAGGTAGCCCTTGGCGTACGCCTCCTCGACGGCCCGCAGCACCCGGCGGTACACGTGCAGCACCTCGCCGCGGATGTAGATGAACGCGTGGTGGCAGCCGATCGCGTACGACGTGATCGCGACACCCTCGACCAGCAGCTGGGGGCTGGCCAGCATCAGCGGGATGTCCTTGCAGGTGCCCGGCTCGGACTCGTCGGCGTTGACCACGAGGTAGCGCGGACCGCCGTCGGGAGCGGGCAGGAAGCCCCACTTCATGCCGGTGGGGAACCCCGCGCCGCCACGTCCGCGCAGCCCGGAGTCCTTGACCGTCGAGATGACGGCCGCGGGGTCCTGGGCGAGCGCCGCGCGCAGACCGCGGTAGCCGCCGTTCGCCTCGTAGGTCTTCATGGTCCAGGACTGCTCGGCATCCCAGGTCGTGCTCAGGACGGGAGTCAGGGTGGTGGCCATCACGCCTCCTTGCTCGCGTCGCGCCCGCTCGGGGTGTCAGCGGTCCCGCCGCTCGGCGGCGCCGAGGGCGTGTCGACGGACGAGTGGCGTCCGGCGGTCAGGCCGCCCGCCTGTCCGGCTGCCGACGCTTCGGTCGCCGCGTCGTCGCTGCTGCCCTGACGAGGGGCCTTCCAGCCCTGCTCGTCGGCCAGCCGCTTGCCGACCAGCGTCTGGGGCCCTGCGCCGATGCCCTCGTCGGCACGGCCGTCGCTGAAACCGGCGAGCACACGGGACATCTGCTTGAAGCTGCAGACCGATGCGGCCCCTCGTGTGGGGGCGACCTTGTCGCCGGCCCGCAGGCGGTCGACCACGCCCTTGGCGGAGCCGGGGGTCTGGTTGTCGAAGAACTCCCAGTTGACCATCATCACCGGCGCGTAGTCGCACGCCGCGTTGCACTCGATGCGCTCGAGCGTGATGGCGCCGTCGGCGGTCGTCTCGTCGTGGCCGACGCCCAGGTGCTCGGACAGCTCGTCGTAGATGGCGTCGCCACCCATGATCGCGCAGAGCGTGTTGGTGCAGACGCCCACGGTGTACTCGCCGTTGGGGTGCCGCTTGTACTGGGTGTAGAACGTCGCCACCGCGGAGACCTCGGCGGTCGTCAGGTCGAGGGTCTGCGCGCAGAACCCGATGCCGTCGGGGCTGACGTAGCCGTCCTCCGACTGCACCAGGTGCAGCAGGGGCAGCAGCGCCGACCGAGGGTCGGGGTAGCGGGCCATCGCCGTGGCGGCGTCGGCGCGCAGGCGCTCGAGCTTGGCGCCCTCATAGGGCTCGTAACCGGTGGTCGCCGTCAACGGTCCACCCCTCCCAGGACAGGGTCGAGGGCCGCCACCGCGACGACGACGTCGGCCACCTGGCCGCCCTCGCACATCAGGGACACGGCCTGCAGGTTGTTGAAGGACGGGTCGCGGAAGTGCGCCCGGTAGGGCCTGGTGCCGCCGTCGGAGACCAGGTGGACGCCCAGCTCGCCGCGCGGGTGCTCGACGGCCTGCCACACCTGGCCCGCCGGGACCCGGAAGCCCTCGGTGACCAGCTTGAAGTGGTGGATCAGGGCCTCCATCGAGGTGCCCATGATCTCGCGGATGTGGTCCAGGGAGTTGCCCATGCCGTCGGACCCGATGGCCAGCTGCGCCGGCCAGGCGATCTTCTTGTCGGCGACCATGACCGGCCCCGCACCCATGGCCTGCAGGCGCTCCACGCACTGCTCGACGATGCGCAGGGACTGGTAGCACTCCTCGAACCGCAGGACCATCCGCGAGAACGAGTCGGCCTCGGTCGAGGTCGGGACGTCGAAGTCGTAGGTCTCGTAGCCGCAGTACGGGGCCGCCTTGCGGACGTCGTAGGGCAGGCCGGCCGAGCGCAGCACCGGGCCGGTGATGCCCAGGGCCATGCAGCCGGCCAGGTTGAGGTGCCCGACGGCGACCATGCGCGCCTTGATGATCGGGTTGGCCAGCAGGAGGTTGCCGAGCTGGCCGATGTAGTCCCGCACGCGGGGCAGGGTCTCGCGGATCGTGTCCAGCGCACCCGGGGGGATGTCCTGGACCACGCCGCCCGGACGGATGTACGCGTGGTTCATCCGCAGGCCGGTGATCAGCTCGAAGATCCGCAGGATCTCCTCACGGGCCGTGAAGCCGAGGGTCATGACGGTGGTCGCGCCGAGCTCGTTGCCGCCGGTCCCGACGCAGACCAGGTGGGACGAGACGCGGTTGAGCTCCATCATCAGCACGCGGATGACGGTGGCCCGCTCGGGGACGTCCTGGGTGACACCGAGCAGCTTCTCCACCGCGAGGCAGAACGCCGTCTCCTGGAAGAAGTTGGCCAGGTAGTCCATGCGGGTGCAGAACGTGGGGCCCTGCGCCCACGTCCGGTACTCCATGTTCTTCTCGATGCCGGTGTGCAGGTAGCCGATGCCGCAGCGGGCCTCGGTCACCGTCTCGCCGTCGATCTCGAGCATGAGCCGGAGCACGCCGTGCGTGGACGGGTGCTGGGGCCCCATGTTGACGACGATGCGCTCCTCGCCGAGGCGGGCGGCCTCCTCGGCGATCTGCGACCAGTCCCCGCCGGCGGCCTCGAACGAGGGGACGCCCTCGGTCGACGCGTCGACGATGTAGGGGCTGGCGTGTGGGGTCTGGGACTGAGCCATCAGCTGTACGACCTCCGCTCGTCGGGCGGCGGGATGCTCGCGCCCTTGTACTCCACCGGGATCCCGCCGAGCGGGTAGTCCTTGCGCTGCGGGTGACCCGGCCAGTCGTCGGGCATCTCGATCCGCGCCAGGCCTGGGTGCCCGTCGAAGACGATCCCGAAGAAGTCCCAGGTCTCGCGCTCGTGCCAGTCGTGGCCCGGGTACACCGAGACGCTCGACGGGATGTGCGGGTCCGCGTCCGGGACGGCGACCTCGAGCCGCAGGGTGCGGCTGTGGGTGACCGACGTCAGGTGGTAGACCGCGTGCAGCTCCCGGCCGACGTCACCGGGGTAGTGCACGCCCGAGACGCCGAGGCCGAGCTCGAAGCGCAGGTCCTGGTCGTCCCGCAGCACCTGGCAGACGATGACGATGTGCTCGCGCCGCACGTACAGGGTGAGCTCGTCGCGGTCGACCACGACCTGCTCGATGGCGTCGTCAAACGCGATGCCGGCGTCGCCGAGGACCTCCGCCAGGATGTCGACGACCTCGTCGAACCAGCCGCCGTAGGGCCGCTCGCTCGCGCCGGGCATGGCGACCGTGCGGACGATGCCGCCGAAGCCGGTGGTGTCGCCGCTGTCGTGCACGCCGAACATGCCGCGACGCACGCCGATCACGTCGAGCGTGGTCCGGTCACCGGCGTCCTGGACGGCCGGCAGGTTCTGCGAACCGTCCTCGTACGCGGTCTCGGTCGCCTTCTGCGGCGTCGCGGGCGAGGTGGTGCCGACGGGCCCGGCGCCACCCTTGACCGCCGCGGCGGCGTCCTGCGCCTCACGCGCCGGCGGCTGCGTGGGCGCCGGCTGCTGCTGGTCGAGGGGCGCGCCCCCGGCCGGCGGGGTCTGGGTCATCGCAGCAGCCCCTTCATCTGGGACGTCGGGGTGGCCTCGAGCGCTGCCGCCTCGGCGGCACGGGCAGCCGTCTCACGGTTGACGCCCAGGGGCTCGCCCTGGATCTGGTCGTGCAGGGTCAGGATCGCGTTGAGCAGCATCTCCGGGCGGGGCGGGCAGCCGGGCAGGTAGATGTCCACCGGCACGATGTGGTCCACGCCCTGCACGATCGCGTAGTTGTTGAACATTCCGCCGGACGACGCGCAGACGCCCATCGACAGCACCCACTTGGGCTCGGCCATCTGGTCGTAGACCTGGCGGACGACCGGGGCCATCTTCTGGCTCACGCGGCCGGCCACGATCATCAGGTCCGCCTGGCGGGGGGAGGCGCGGAAGACCTCCATGCCGAACCGGGAGATGTCGAAGCGGGACGTGCCCGTCGCCATCATCTCGATCGCGCAGCAGGCCAGCCCGAAGGTGACCGGCCACAGCGAGGCCTTGCGGAAGTAGCCCGCGAGGGTCTCGACCGACGTCAGCAGGAACCCTGACGGTGCGTCCTCGATGCCCATGGCTCTCCTCCTCCCTCTCCCGTGCGTGTCAGAACGTGTTGCTCGGCGGAGGTCAGTCCCACTCGAGCCCGCCGCGGCGCCACTCGTAGACGAAGGGCACCGTGATCACGACGAGGAAGCTCATCATCGCGACGATCCCGAAGACGGCCAGCTCATGGAAGGCCACCGCCCACGGGTACATGAAGACGACCTCGATGTCGAAGACGATGAACGTCATCGCGACGAGGTAGTACTTGATCGGGAACCGGCCGCCACCGACGGCGTGCGGCGTCGGGTCGATGCCGCACTCGTAGCCCTCGAGCTTGGCGCGGTTGTACCGCTTGGGCCCGATGATCGCGCTCGCACCGACTCCGCCGAGCGCCAGCACGGCCGCGACGGCCATCAGCGCCAGGATCGGGACGTAGGGGTTGCTCATCGAGCCCTCCAGGTGAGGTGCGGGCGGCAGGGCAGGTGAGCCTGCGCGAAGTCTCGTTCCGTCACGCGGTCGGCGCAATCCGGGTCAGGGTCGCGATGAACCTGTCGGACAGGTCTCCTCCGCGAGGCTCCCACACGTCGGACAGCAGCTTGAGCGTCAGGCGCATGAGCGCCGGGCGCGGCAGCCCGTACCGCGTGCAGATCCGCATGACCTCGGGGTGCTCGATGAGCTTCACGAACACCCGGCCCAGCGTGTAGTAGCCGCCGAGCTCGTCGGCCATGATCTTCGGGTACGTGGCCAGCACCCGCTCGCGCTCGGTGTCAGAGGTACGGGCCTTGGCCTGCGTGATGACCTCGGCGGCGTGGCGGGCGGCCTGCATCGCGTAGGCGATTCCCTCGCCGTTGAACGGGCTCACCATGCCGCCGGCGTCCCCGACGAGCAGGAGGCCGCGGGTGTAGTGCGGCTTGCGGTTGAACCCCATCGGCAGCGCGGCGCTGCGGATCGGGCCGACCTGGTTCTCCGGCGTGAAGCCCCACTCCGGCGGGGTGTTGGCCACCCAGCGCTGCAGCAGGTCCTTGTAGTCGATCTTGGTCGCGGTGGCGCGTGAGCTGACGCTCCCCAGGCCTACGTTCGCCGTGCCGTCGCCCAGGCCGAAGATCCAGCCGTAGCCGGGCAGCAGGTTGGAGTGGCCGGGCTTGCCGTCCCAGAGCTCGAGCCAGCTCTCCATCCACTCGTCCGCGTGCCGCGGCGTGCGGAAGTACGTGCGGACCGCGACCCCCATCGGCCGGTTGGGGTTCTTCTCGATGCCCATCGACAGGGCCAGCCGTGCCGAGACGCCGTCCGCAGCGATCACGACCGGCGCGCGGTAGGTGACCTCCTCGCCGGCCCGGCGGCCGGCCGAGTCCACCGGACGGGCGGTGACGCCGACGATGCGCCCGGTCCGCTCGTGGAGCACCGGTCCGGTGACGTTCATCTGCTCGACGATCTTGGCGCCGGCGGCCTTCGCGTGCCGCGCGAGCGCGTCGTCGAAGTCGCGGCGCGTGCGGCTCACGCCGTAGCTCGGGAACGAGTCGAGCTCGGGCCACGGCAGCTCGAGCCGGTGGCCGCCGCCGTAGACGCGCAGACCCTTGTTGCGGATCCAGCCGTCCTCCTCGCGCATGGGGACGCCCATGGCGATCAGCTCGCGCACCGACCGGGGGGTGAAGCCGTCCCCGCAGACCTTCTCGCGCGGGAAGGCCGTCTTCTCCAGGACCAGGACGTCCAGGCCGGCGACGGCGAGGTAGTACGCGGCGGTGGACCCGGCGGGTCCGGCACCGACGACGATGACATCCGCATCGTCGTGCTGACGCACTGTCGTCACGCCTGCCTCATCCTTGTGAAGGGATTCACGAATCGAACCGGGTCAGTCTAGCCGAGCACCGCTGTGCCGCCGCCGTGCCGCCGCCGTCCCCGCGGGGCCGGTTCCGGACCTAGGTCCCGGCGTCGGTGAGCGGCCTGGGACGCCCTCCCGGGCCCCTGGTCCTAGGTGCTTGCGGGGGTCGGCGGGGTGGTCGGCACGGTGGTCGGAACAGGGGTCGGCACAGCGCCCTCGGGCCGGGTCGCCCGGTGCAGCGCGACGATGCCGCCGGTGAGGTTCCGGAACGACACGTCGCCCCAGCCGGCCGCCTGGATGAGCCGGCCGAGGCCCTGCTGGTCCGGCCAGGCGCGGATGGACTCGGCGAGGTAGACGTACGCGTCGGGCTCCTTCGAGACGGCCCGCGCGACGGGCGGCAGTGCCCGCATGAGGTACTCGGTGTAGACCGTGCGGAACGGCGCCCAGGTGGGCCGCGAGAACTCGCAGACGACCAGCCGGCCGCCCGGTCGGGTGACCCGGAGCATCTCGGCGAGCGCCGCCTCGGTGTCCACGACGTTGCGCAGGCCGAACGAGATGGTCACCGCGTCGAACGACTCGTCGGCGAAGGGCAGCCGGGTCGCGTCGCCGGCGGTGAACGCCAGGTCGGGGCGGCGGGCCTTGCCGACGGCGAGCATGCCGACGGAGAAGTCGCACGGCACGACACGCACGCCCTGGTCGTCGAACGGCTCGCTCGAGGTCCCGGTTCCTGCGGCGAGGTCGAGGACGACGTCACCGGGCCACGCGTCGACGGCCCGGATGGTCGCCGTGCGCCACCGGCGGTCCATGCCGAGCGAGATCACGTCGTTGGTCAGGTCGTACCGACGGGCGATGCCGTCGAACATCGCGGCGACCTCGTGCGGCTGCTTGTCCAGGTTGGCGCGGGGCATGGGGTCAGTCTGTCAGCCCCCGCTGGGTGCCCTCGTCGGCGGACCCGCCACGGGTGGGCGCGAGGGGCGTGCGCGCCGGACCTACGCTGTACGGCGATGAACCCCGACCCCGCCCTCGCCGCCGGACCCGCCGCCACCGTGGTGCAGGTCCGGTCGCCTCTCGTCACGCGCACCGTGGCCGTCGACCCCGCGTCGGCGCCCACCGACCTGCTCGACCTGCTGCCCCGGGAGGGCGGGATGGCCTGGGTGCGGCGGGGTGACGGCCTGGTCGCCTGGGGCGAGGTGGCCCGGATCGAGACCTCCGGCGCCGAGCGCCTGGACGCGGCCGAGGAGCAGTGGCGGTCGATGGCCGCCCACGCGGTGGTGCGCGACGAGGTCCGCGTGCCCGGCACCGGACCGGTGGCCTTCGGCTCGTTCGCCTTCGCCGACGACTCCCCGTCCGGCGGCGCCCTCGTCGTGCCGCGCGTGGTGGTGGGGCGTCGCGGCTCGACCGTGTGGGTCACCACGATGGACACCGGCGCCGTGGCTGCACCCGCGCCCGCCCTCGTCACGCAGGACCCCCCGCAGGCGCCGGGAGCGGTCACCTACCGGGACGGGGGGCTCACCCGGGAGGGCTGGCAGGAGGCCGTCGCCCGGGCCGTCCGCCGGATCCGGGCAGGGGACCTCGACAAGGTCGTCCTCGCCCGTGACGTGCTGGCCACCACCACCGAGCCGCTCGACCCGCGTTGGGTGCTCCACCGGCTCGCCGCCGACTACGGCTCGTGCTGGACGTTCGCCGTCGACGGCCTGCTCGGCGCGACGCCCGAGCTGCTGGTGCGCAGCGACAAGGGTCTGGTCACCTCGCGCGTGCTGGCCGGGACCATCCGTCGCACCGGCGACGACGACGCCGACCTCGCCCGGGCGGCGATCCTCGCGCACTCCTCCAAGGACCTCGAGGAGCACGAGTACGCCGTGGCCTCGCTGACCGAGGCGCTGGGCCCGTTCTGCTCGTCGACGAACGTGCCGGAGACGCCGTTCGTGCTGCACCTGCCCAACGTGCTCCACCTGGCCACGGACGTGACGGGCGTGCTCTCGACCGAGGGCGGCGGGCCGACGCCGAGCAGCCTCGCCCTGGCGGCCGCCCTCCACCCGACGGCCGCGGTGGCCGGCACCCCCACGCTCGCCGCATGCGAGCTCATCGGGCAGGTCGAGGGGATGGACCGCGCGCGGTACGCGGGGCCCGTGGGCTGGCTCGGGGCCGACGGCGACGGCGAGTGGGGCATCGCCCTGCGCTCGGCCGAGCTCGACCCGCAGGACCCGCGCCGGCTCAGGCTCTTCGCCGGCTGCGGCATCGTGGCGGCGTCGGTCCCGTCCGCCGAGCTCGGCGAGTCCGAGGCCAAGCTCGAGCCCATGCGCCACGCCCTCCACACCGACTGACCCCGCCGGCGCGGGCGCGCGATGGCGCGACATCGGAGCCGCCCTGCCATCGGCCCCGCTGCGATCGGACGGGCAGGAACCCGGCCCGGCTGGTGGGGGGTGTCACCGCCGGGCCGGGTGGCCCTTGCCTGCGTGCCGCCCGCCGGCCCTGTGACGGGACGGCGGCGGCCTGCGTCCTGTCAGCCGCCGGTGAGGGCGTCCTCGCGGGCGGCGAAGGTGACCGTCACGTCGCTGGAGCTGCCGTTGCGGATGATCGTCAGGGTCGCCGTCTCACCGGCTGCGTGCTCCCTGACGAAGGCCGTCAGCGACTCGGCGCCGTTGACGGGCTGCTTGTCGATCGCCACCACCACATCACCCTGCTGCAGCCCAGCCTTGCCGGCGGGCGAGCCGCTGGTGACGTCCTGCACGACAGCGCCGCGGCGGGTCGTGCCGTTGGCGGTCGCGGTGCCGTCACCCAGGCTCACACCCAGGAAGGCGTGCTTGGCCGAGCCGTTCTGGATGAGCTCGTCGGAGACCCGCTGGGCGAGCGACGACGGGATGGCGAAGCCGAGGCCGATCGAGCCGGCCTGGCCGCTCCCGTTCGACAGCGACGCGATGGACGAGGTGATGCCGATGACCTTGCCGGTCGCGTCGAACAGCGGTCCGCCGCTGTTGCCGGGGTTGACCGCCGCGTCCACCTGGATGGCGTTCGTGACGACCGTGGTGTCCGTGCCGTCCGAGGTCGAGACGGGCCGGTCGAGGGCGGAGACGATGCCCGTGGTCACGGTGCTGTCCAGGCCGAGCGGGTTGCCGACCGCCATGACCGGGTCACCGACCTTGACCGTCGTCGAGTCGCCGATCACCGCAGGTGTCAGGTCCTTCGGTGGGTCGGTGAGCTTGATGACGGCAAGGTCGGTGGTCGGGTCGGTCCCGACGATGGTGGCCTTGTAGACACGGCCGTCGGCCAGAGTCACCTCGAGCCCCCCGTCGACGGCGTCGCCGGCGACGTGGTTGTTGGTCAGCACGTGGCCCGCGGTGTCCAGGATCACGCCGGACCCCTTGCCCGCGCCGCTCGCCGTCTGGACGTCGATCGCGACGACCGCGTTGCGCACCGCCGCGGCCACGGCCTCCCAGTCGGGGGCGTGGGCCGTGGAGCCGGACACCGGCGCCTGGGCGACGGGCTGCTGCGTGGTCGTGGTGGTGCCCGCCGTCGGTGTGCCCTGCGTGTCGAAGGCGCCGACGAGGCCCGCGGTGGCCAGGCTCGCGGCCAGGGCCGCGGCGGTGGCCGTGCCGGCGAGGGGCAGCCAGCGGGTGCGCGGGCGCGGGGTGCCACCGGGCGTGCCGCCGTACCCGTTGCCGCTCGTCGGAGGCGGGGGCGGGGGGTAGCTGCGGCCGAGGGTCGCCGGGTTGCTGTAGCCCGGGGACGCGTAGCCCGCGCCGCCCGGGTAGCCCGGGTAGCCGGCCGGCGGGTGGGTGGACCCCGGGTAGACGGGCGGCGTCTGGCCGCCCGGCGCGGACCCGCCCGATGAGCCCTCCGTCGAGCCCTGGCTCGGCGCACCGACCGGGACGGGCGCCTCCGCCTGACGGGGCTCGGCTCCGGGCGCCTCCGGGGCGCGGTAGGGCCGGGGGAAGAGTGGTTCGGTGCTCATGGTCGTCCTCCTTCGGCCACCATCAGACCCCCGCGCGCTGACCGGATCCTGGGCCCTGGCTGAGAGTTCCCTGGGAACTCCTGCACGTAGGCCGTCATCCCTCGAGCGCCGCTGCGACGGCCTCGTGCACGGCCGCCGCGATGCGGGTCCCGAGCCCCCGCCGGTCGTGGCGGTCCACCCGGACCTCGGTGACGGTGAGCCCCGACGGGACCCGGGCCAACGCCGCGCGGAGGCCTGCCGCGTCCTCGACCAGCGCATGCGGCACGCCGTACCCGCGGCACAGCGCGCCGACGTCGGCTCCGTGCGGCGTGCCGAACACGCGCTCGAAGACCTCCTCGTGCTCGGGGCCGCCGTGCTCGAGCGTGGCGAAGATCGAGCCCCCGTCGTCGTTGGCGACGACGACGTGCAGGTCGGGTCGCCGCTCGTGCGGTCCGACGAGCAGGCCGCCGGCCTCGTGCAGGAAGGTCAGGTCCCCCAGCAGGGCGACCACCGGCCGGTCGAGTGCCAGGGCGACGCCCGCTGCGGTCGAGATGGTCCCGTCGATGCCCGCGAGGCCACGGTTGGCGAGCACGGCGGGCGGTCGGGACCACTCGGCCACCAGGTCGAGGTCGCGGACGGGGTTGCTCGAGCCGACGACGAGGACCGCGTCCGGTCCGCACGAGGCTGCGACGACGTCGGCGACCGCGGGCCCCGTCAGCCGCGCGGACCCGGCGCCGGCGACCGCCCTGACCGCCGCCAGGGCTGCGGCTCCGGCGACCTGCCAGTCGGTCAACCACCCGGCCGGTCCGGCCTGTGAGCCGTCGAGCAGATCGCCGGGCACGCCTGGCAGGACGCGGGTCGCGCTGCGGGTGGCGTCGGGCCAGGCCTGGCCGTGGAGGGCGATGACCGTCGAGTCCACGTCAGGGCGTCCGAGCAGCGTCTGGACCGGTCGCGACAGGGTCGGCCGACCGAGCACGACGACCCGCCGCACGGCACCCCCGAGCCGGTCCTCGCCGAGCAGCAGCCGGTAGGCGGGGACGGCGCAGGGTCCGCCACGCGCCCCCGACGACGGCTCGGCCAGCAGCGGCCAGCCGTTCGCCTCGGCGATCGCACGGGCGAGCGGCCCCGCGCCGTCCCCCGCCACCACCACCGTCGGCACCGCGTCACCCCCGAGCTCCGCCCGCTCGCCTACCGGGCGCGCAGGAACGACCTCCACCAGCCCCTCGCGCGACGCCTCCGGCCAGGGCGCGCCATCGGGGACCAGCGGCTCGCGGAAGGCCAGGTTCACGTGCACGGGCCCGGGGTCACCGGTGCGCGACCCGAGGGCCGCGGCCACGGCTCGCGAGGCCAGGTGCCGCAGGTCGCGTGCCTCACCAGGACGGCCAGTCGAAGCGGGGACGTCGAGGGTCAGGCGCACCGGGTGGAGCAGGCCGACCTGGTCGGTGGTCTGGTTGGCGCCGGTCCCGCGCAGCTCGTGCGGTCTGTCGGCGGTGAGCAGGAGCAGCGGGAGCCCGCTGTGGTGGGCCTCGAGAACAGCAGGGTGCAGGTTGGCAACCGCCGTACCGGAGGTCGTCACCACGGCGACCAGGCCGTCGCCCCCGCCGGACCGAGCGCCTCGGGAGAACCCGAGAGCGAGGAAGCCCGCGCTGCGCTCGTCGATGCGCACGTGCAGGTCCAGCACGGGCGCGTTCGCGTCACGGCCGGCGTCGCGCCGGGCGGCCTGGGCGACGGCGTGGGCCAGGGGCGCGCTGCGGGACCCCGGAGCGAGCACGACGACGCCCACCCCGAGCGCAGCGAGCGCCTGGAGCAGCACGCGAGCCGCCTGCGTGGAAGGTGGCGCCTCAGCCGGCCGGCTCATCGGGCAAGCACCGCCTGGATGCGGTCCGCCCACCGGGCAGCGAGGGGGTCGTCGGCGCGGTGGGCGAGCATCAAGGCCTCCAACGGCTCCGGACGGGCGAGCCGGATCGCGCCGTCGACCGGCAGCAGGGGCTCGGCGACGACGTCGGCGGCGAGCAGCTGCGCCGTGGCGAGGCCGCAGTCGTAGGGCAGGTCCGGGAGCGCGGCCGCGAGCGCCAGGCCGGCCGCCAGACCGACGGAGGTCTCCAGCGCCGACGAGACGACCACCGGCAGCCCGAGCTCCTGCGCGAGCTCCAGGCAGGCGCGCACCCCGCCGAGCGGCTGCACCTTGAGCACGATGACGTCGGCGGCGTCGGCCCGGACCACGGCGGCCGGGTCACCGGCGCGCCGCACGGACTCGTCGGCAGCCACCGGCACGTGCGTCGAGCGCCGGACCAGGGCGAGCTCGTCCACGGACCGGCACGGCTGCTCGACGTACTCCAGGCCCCCGGCGGCGCGGTCCAGCACGCGCAGCCGGCTCACGGCCGTCGGGACGTCCCAGGCACCGTTGGCGTCGATCCGGATCCGACCGTGCGGTCCGAGGGCGTCGCGGACGGCCTCGAGCCGCTCGATCTCCTCCCGCTCGCCCTCCCCCGGCTCGGCCACCTTGACCTTGGCCGTGCGGCACCCGCCGGACGCCGTGACGATGCGCCGCGCGGCGTCGGCGTCCACGGCCGGGACGGTGACGTTGACGGGCACGAGGTCGCGGACCGGCGCGGGCCAGCCGAGGTCGGCAGCCTCCCGGGCTGCGCGCCACCAGGCCCGCGACTCGTCGACGTCGTAGTCCCAGAACGGCGAGAACTCACCCCAGCCGGCCTCACCGCGGATCAGGACACCGTCCCGCTCGGTCAGGCCGCGGAAGCGCGTGCGGAGCGGCACCTGGTAGACGTGCAGGTCCGCGGCCTGCGACGGGATGCTCACGACGTCACCGTAGTGCGGCCGGCGACAGAGGCGGTGACGGTCGCG
>DASXVR010000022.1:0-8790 GCA_036504175.1 Actinotalea sp.
GCCCCCGCGCGCACACAGTCCCGTTCGACAGCTCGGCAGTCTTCGACAACGACGTGAAGGAAATCCGACATGGCTGACTACATCCTCGCGATCGACCAGGGAACCACGAGCTCCCGCGCCATCGTGTTCGACCACTCCGGCTCCATCGTCTCCACCGGCCAGAAGGAGCACGAGCAGATCTTCCCGAAGGCCGGCTGGGTGGAGCACGACCCCGAGGAGATCTGGGTCAACGTCCGCGAGGTCGTGGGCCTGGCCCTGACCCGCGCCAACCTCACCTACCGCGACATCGCCGCCGTCGGCATCACCAACCAGCGCGAGACGTCGGTCGTGTGGGACCGCACCACGGGCAAGCCCGTCTACAACGCGATCGTCTGGCAGGACACCCGCACCCAGAAGATCTGTGACGACCTCGCGGCCATGGGCGGCGGGGCCGAGCGCTACAAGGACAAGGTCGGCCTCCCCCTGGCGACCTACTTCTCCGGCCCGAAGATCCGCTGGATCCTCGACAACGTCGAGGGCGCCCGCGAGAAGGCCGAGCGCGGCGACCTCGCGTTCGGCAACACCGACTCCTGGGTCGTGTGGAACATGACCGGCGGCGTCGACGGCGGCGTGCACGTGACCGACGTGACCAACGCCTCCCGCACGATGCTCATGGACGTCAGGACCCTGACGTGGGACGAGAGCATCGCCGCCGACATGCAGATCCCGCTCTCGATGCTCCCCGAGATCCGCTCCTCCTCCGAGGTCTACGGCAACGGCCGCGAGGGCGGCATGGTTCCGGGCGTGCCGATCGCCGGCATCCTCGGCGACCAGCAGGCCGCGACGTTCGGCCAGGCCTGCTTCGAGCCCGGCACGGCGAAGAACACGTACGGCACCGGCAACTTCATGCTCCTCAACACCGGTACCGAGCCGATCTTCTCCAAGAACGGCCTGCTCACGACGGTCTGCTACAAGATCGGCGACCAGCCGCAGGTCTACGCGCTCGAGGGTTCGATCGCCGTGACCGGCTCCCTGGTCCAGTGGCTGCGCGACAACATCGGCCTGATCAAGGAGGCCCCGGAGATCGAGCAGCTGGCCGGCACGGTCGAGGACAACGGTGGCGCGTACTTCGTGCCGGCGTTCTCGGGCCTCTTCGCGCCGTACTGGCGCGGCGACGCCCGCGGCGTCCTCGTCGGCCTCACCCGGTACGTCAACAAGGGTCACATCGCACGCGCCGCCCTGGAGGCCACCGCCTTCCAGACGCGTGAGGTGCTCGACGCCATGAACGCCGACTCCGGCGTGGACCTGACCGAGCTCAAGGTCGACGGCGGCATGATCGCCAACGAGCTGCTGATGCAGTTCCAGGCGGACATCCTCGGCGTGCCTGTCATCCGTCCGAAGGTCGCCGAGACGACGGCGCTGGGTGCGGCCTACGCGGCCGGCATCGCCGTGGGCTTCTGGAAGGGCGAGCAGGACGTCATCGACAACTGGGCCGAGGACAAGCGCTGGACGCCGAACATGGACGCGGCGCACCGCGACAAGACGTACCGCAACTGGAAGAAGGCCGTGACCAAGTCCTTCGACTGGGTGGACGCCGACACCGAGTAGACGCTGCGTGATGCGCGCCTGATCGGGTCGCAGAGTCTGCGGCAGCGGGTGGAGCGCTGACCGCAGAGCCGGGGCATCTCGGCTCCACGGAGGGGGTCCGTCCCTGGGGACGGGCCCCCTTCGGCGTGCCGGTGAACGTTCGTGCACAGGCTGCCGGCCGTCAGCGGTCATGGGCAGCCGGCCCAGCCCGGTGATCCGGACGTCGGAGGCGGCTCGTAGGGTGTGCGGGTGCAACCCGACTGGCCCGACGAGCCGCCGTACGACCCCGAGTACGACAGTGCCCTGCCCGTGGACGGCCTGCCTGTGGACCGCCTGCCCGTGGATCGGCCGCGGGTGGACGGCTCGCCGCTGGACGGCGCGCCGGTGGACGTCTCCTACGACGACGGGCGGGTGCTGGTGGCGACCCCGCCTCGTGCTCCCGGCACGTCGCCGCGAGCACAGGGCACGCCCCCGCGCACGGTTCGGAAGGCTCGGACGGCTGGGACGGACGAGGTCCGGCCTGAGGCGATCGACGTCCTGCGGAGCGTGTTCGGGTACGAGACCTTCCGCGGAGAGCAGGCGGAGATCATCGCGACGGTCGTCGACGGCGGGGACGCCCTGGTCCTCATGCCGACCGGCAGCGGCAAGTCGCTGTGCTACCAGATCCCGGCGCTGGTCCGCCGCGGCACGGGCGTGGTCGTCTCCCCGCTGATCGCCCTGATGCAGGACCAGGTGGACGCGCTGTCCGCGCTCGGCGTGCGCGCGGGCTTCCTGAACTCGAGCCAGGACCACGACGAGCGCCGTCGCGTCGAGCGCGCCTTCGTCGCCGGCGAGCTGGACCTTCTCTACCTGGCGCCCGAGCGGCTGCGCGTCCCGTCAACCCTCGAGCTTCTCGACTCGGCCGAGCTCGCGCTCTTCGCGATCGACGAGGCGCACTGCGTGTCCCAGTGGGGTCACGACTTCCGCCCGGACTACCTGCAGCTGTCGATCCTGCACGAGCGCTGGCCGGAGGTGCCGCGCATCGCCCTGACGGCGACCGCCACCGCGGCGACGCACGCCGAGATCGCCCAGCGGCTCGACCTGACCCAGGCACGCCACTTCGTCGCGAGCTTCGACCGGCCGAACATCCAGTACCGGATCGCGCCCAAGAACGCCGCGAAGAACCAGCTCCTCGAGCTGCTGCGTGCCGAGCACGAGGACGACGCCGGGATCGTCTACTGCCTGTCCCGCGCCTCCGTGGAGCAGACCGCGGCGTTCCTCACCCAAAACGGGATCCCGGCGCTGCCGTACCACGCAGGCCTGGACCGCCGGGTCCGCGCAGCCAACCAGGCACGCTTCCTGCGGGAGGACGGCCTGGTGATGGTGGCGACCATCGCCTTCGGCATGGGTATCGACAAGCCCGACGTGCGCTTCGTCGCGCACCTGGACCTGCCGAAGTCGGTCGAGGGCTACTACCAGGAGACCGGTCGGGCCGGCCGTGACGGCCTGCCTTCCACCGCGTGGCTCGCCTACGGCCTCCAGGACGTGGTCCAGCAGCGCCGCATGATCGACACCTCCGACGGCGACGCCGCGCACCGGCGCCGGCTCGGCGCGCACCTGGACGCGATGCTCGCCCTGTGCGAGACGGTCACCTGCCGGCGCGTTCAGCTGCTCGCCTACTTCGGCCAGACGAGCGAGCCGTGCGGCAACTGCGACACCTGCCTGATCCCGCCGGAGTCGTGGGACGGCACGGTCGCCGCGCAGAAGCTGCTGTCGACGGTCGTGCGTCTGGAGCGCGAGCGCGGGCAGCGCTACGGCGCGGGCCACCTGGTCGACATCCTGCTCGGGCGTCGGACACCGCGGGTCGACCAGCTGGGGCACGCGTCGCTGAGCGTGTTCGGCGTCGGGGCGGACCTCGGTGAGGCGGAGTGGCGCGGGGTCATCCGGCAGCTGCTCGCCCAGGGCCTCCTGGCGGTGGACAGCGACGGGTACGGGACGCTCGCGCTCACGGCTGCCAGCGGGGAGGTGCTGGGCGGTTCACGCGAGGTCCTGCTGCGGCGGGACGCCCCCCGGGCGGCCGCACGACGCACCGGCCGGGCCTCCAAGGGCGGCGCGAAGGCGGCCGCCGTCGTGGCCGACCTCGACGCAGGCGCGACGACCCTCTTCGAGGCGCTGCGCGGCTGGCGCGCGGCGACAGCCAAGGAGCAGGGCGTGCCGGCCTACGTCGTCTTCCACGACGCGACCCTCCGGGAGATCGCCACGCGCAGGCCCTCGTCGCTCGACGAGCTGGGCACGGTCACGGGCGTCGGGGTGGCGAAGCGTGAGCGGTACGGCCCGTCCCTGCTCGCGGCGCTCAACGCCTGAGCCCCGGCGCACCTGATCGTCGTCCTCGCACGTCGTGAGGGCGCCGAGCCTGGGAGGATGCAAGCATGGCGACGATCGCGGTGACCGGTGCGTGGGGCAAGGCAGGACGAGCCGTGGTCGAGGACCTGCTCGCGCACGGCTACGACGTCACGGCGACCGACCTCGCCGGCCCTCCCGGCGGTGACGCCGGCCTGGGGACCGACCTCGTCATCGCCGACCTCACCGACTACGGCCAGACGGTCGAGGTGCTGGCCGGCGCGGAGGCGGTCGTCCACCTGGGCAACATCCCCGCGCCCGGCCGCGCGACTCCCCCGGACACGATCAACCGCAACACGGCGGCCAACAGCAACGTGTTCCTCGCCGCCGCTCGGCTGGGGCTGCGCAAGGTCGTGTGGGCATCGAGCGAGACGACGCTCGGCCTCCCGTTCGACGTCCCCCCGCGCTACGCCCCGGTGGACGAGGCCCACTTCCCCTACCCGACGACCACGTACGCGCTGTCGAAGGTGCTCGGCGAGGAGACCGCCCGGCACGTCGCGGACTGGTCGGGCATCCCGTTCGTCGGCCTGCGCCTGTCGAACATCCACCGGCCGCAGGACTACGCCGCCGTGCCCGGGTACTGGTCGGATGCTCAGTCACGACGGTGGAACCTGTGGGGCTACGTGGACGTGCGCGACGTCGCCGCGGCCTTCCGGCTCGCGCTCGAGGTCGACACGACCGGGTCGCAGAACGTCATCATCGCCGCAGCCGACACGATCATGAATCGTCCGTCGGTGGACCTGCTGGCCGAGGTGTTCCCGGACGTCACGCTCACCCGCGAGATCGGGGAGTTCGAGACCTTGCTGGCCGTCGACGGTGCGCGCGAGCTGTTCGGGTACGAGCCCGCGCACTCCTGGCGGGACCACGTCGAGGGCTGAGGCCTGCGCTGCCGGGTCGGCAGCCCCCGCCCACAGCGGTCCACACCCGCGGCCGTTGTCAGCGGTCGACGCGCGCGCTGCCCCCGCCGGCGAGCTTGAGGACCTCGGCCTTCGTGGCCATCGTCGTGTCACCTGGAGTCGTCATCGCGAGCGCGCCGTGCGCGGCGCCGTACTCGACAGCCGTCTGCAGCGACTGCCCGTCCAGGAGGCCGTAGATCAGCCCTGACGCGAACGAGTCCCCGCCGCCGACCCGGTCGAGGATCTCCAGGCGCTCACGGTGGGTGGACTGCACGACGCCCGTCTCGCGGGACCACGCGATGGCGCCCCAGTCGTTGATGCTCGCCGAGCGGACGGTGCGCATGGTCGTGCCGATGACCGCGAAGTTGGGGTAGGCCGCGGCCGCCTTCTCGATCATCGCGCCGAACGTACCGACCTCCAGGTCGGAGAGGTTGTCGTCGACACCCTCGACCTCGAAGCCGAGGCTCGCGGTGAAGTCCTCCTCGTTGCCGATCATCACGTCGATGAACGACGCGATCTCCCGGTTGACCTCCTGCGCCTTGCCCTGCCCGCCGATCGACTTCCACAGGCTCGGGCGGTAGTTGAGGTCGTACGAGACGACGGTGCCGTGCTTCTTGGCGATGGTGACGGCCTCGATCACCGTCTCCGCGGAGGACTCGCTCAGGGCGGCGAAGATGCCGCCGGTGTGCAGCCACCGCACGCCGAGGTCGCCGAAGAGGTGCTCCCAGTCGACGTCGCCCGGCTTGAGCTGCGACGCGGCCGTGTGGCCACGGTCCGAGACGCCGACGGCGCCGCGCACGCCGAAGCCGCGCTCGGTGAAGTTGAGGCCGTTCCGCACCCCGCGGCCGATGCCGTCGTACGGGACCCACTGGATGAACTCGGTGTCCAGGCCCCCGGTGAGGATGAAGTCCTCGACCAGACGACCGACCTCGTTGTCCGCGAGCGCCGTCACCACGGCTGCGCGCAGGCCGAACGCCCGACGCAGACCCCGGGCGACGTTGTACTCGCCGCCGCCCTCCCAGGCACGGAACGAGCGCGCTGTGCGGATGCGGCCCTCACCTGGGTCGAGCCGCAGCATCACCTCACCGAGGGAGACGGCGTCGTAGCGGCACTCGCTGGCGGGGCGGATCGTCAGGGCGGTCATGATCGGTTCCTTGGTCGTGGTTCGAGTGGGTGCGCGGGAGGGCAGTGTCGGGTGTCCGGAAGGGCCCGCCCGCCGGTGCGGGTCGGCCGTCCGGTCAGGCGTGCGCGAGGACCGGCGCGGAGAGGCCGGCGGCCAGGGCCACCGCCTCAGCGGCGAGGCGGGCGATGCCCGCAAAGTCCCCAGCCCGCACCAGGTCACGCGGGACCATCCACGAGCCGCCGACGGCTGCGACGGCGGGGATGGCGAGGTACTCGTGAAGGTTCTTGGGCCCGACGCCGCCGGTCGGGACGAAGCTCACACCGCCGAAGGGAGCGGCGAGGGCGGCGATCGCCGGCGCACCGCCGGAGGTCCCCGCGGGGAAGAACTTCACGGTCGTCAGCCCGAGCTCGAGCGCCGCCTGGATCTCGGTCGCGGTCACCGCGCCGGGGAGCGCCAGAACCCCGTGCTCCTGGCACCGCTCGACGACGGCCCGGCTCAGGCCGGGAGAGACGACGTAGCCCGCACCGGCAGCAACGGCCTTGTCGACCTGCGCCACCGTCAAGACGGTCCCTGCGCCGACGAGGATGTCGCCGCGGGCAGCCATCACGCGGATGGACTCCTCAGCAGCCGCGGTCCGGAAGGTCACCTCCGCCACCGGCAGCCCACCGGCGACGAGCGCGCCGGCCAGACCGTCGGCATCCGCAGCGTCGTCGAGCACGACGACCGGCACGAGGCGAGCGGCCCTGAGAGCTGAGAGTGTGTCCACGAGACGGATCCGTTCCGGTTGGCGTTCCGCTACGCGAAACGCTGGTGTCGCTGTCCGGAACAGCATGACACAGTGCCCTGCCACGGTCCATCAGTCCTAGGTCCCGGATGGGGGAGGCTCAGCGAGCGACGAGCTCCCCCGCGGGCGATGCCGGGAGCGTCAGCCCGGCGGGCAGCAGCGGCGGGAGCACCGTCTGCATCTGCTCGTGCAGCCAGTCGATCCGCTCGGGCGTCATCCGGTCCGCCTGCGCGGTGATGCTGACGGCCGCGATCGCCGAGCCGGAGCGGACGAGCGGGACTGCGACGCAGCTGATCCCCACCTCGTTCTCCTGCTCCTCCGTCGCGTAGCCCCGCGCGCGTGCACGCTCGAGGACCGACCAGACGTGGTCGGCGTCGACGGCCCCGTGCTCGCTCGCCGCCCGGACGTAGCCGGCGATCATCGCGCGGTCGGTCCCCCGGTAGGCCAGCATGGCGCGGCCGAGCGCCGTCGTCACCGCGGGGCTGCGGCGTCCGACGGCCGACCACACCCGCACGGACCGCTCGGGCTCGACCTTGTCCAGGTAGACCACGTGGGTGCCGCTCAGCACGCCGAGGTGCACGAGCTCGTCGGCGACCCCGCAGAGCGCGACCAGGGCGGGGTGCAGGAGGACGGGCAGGTTCTCGTCGCCGAAGTAGTCGTCGGCGAGCTGGGTCGCGGACGGGCCGAGCAGGTACGCGCCGGACGCCGCCTGCGTCACGAAGCCGCGGTAGCGCAGGGCTGCGAGCGTCCGGTGGACGGTGGTCTTGTTGAGCCCCAGGCCCGCCGCGAGCTCGGCGAGGCCGACGCCCCGCGCGCCGGCCCGGGCCAGCGCCTCGAGCACCAGCAGCGCACGGTCGACGGCCTCGACGGGTGAGGCGATCGGCTGAGGCTGGTCGGGGACGGAGGCCATGGGGCCAGCCTAGGGAGGGGTGGGGGCGCTACCGAGCCATCCATCCCCCGTCGACCGCAAGGACCTGTCCGTGCACGTACCCCGCAGCGGCCGAGGCGAGGAAGACCACCACGTTGCCGATGTCCTGCGGCTGGCCCCAACGCCCGGCCGGGATGCGAACCGAGAGCTGCTCGAGGCGGACCGGGTCAGCCAGCAGGGCCGTGTTCATGTCGGTCGCCATGTACCCGGGCGCGACCGCGTTGACGTTGACGCCCTTGCCGGCCCACTCGTTGCACAGGGCCTTGGTGAGCTGCGCGACAGCGCCCTTGCTCGCGGCGTAGGCCGGGACGGTCAGCCCGCCCTGGAACGACAGCAGCGACGCGAGGTTCACGACCTTGCCCTCGCCGCGCTCGAGCATCGGCCTGCCGAAGATCTGGCACAGCTGGAACACCGCCCGCAGGTTGACGTCGATGACGCGATCCCACGACTCGAGCGGGAAGTCCACCGCGGGATGCCGGTCCTGGGTGCCGGCGTTGTTCACCAGGACGTCGACCCGGTGCTCGGCGAGCACCTGCGCGGACGTCGCTGCGATCGCGTCACCGTCGGCCAGGTCGAGCGGGTAGAAGTGCACCGCCCGACCGAGCGCAGCGGCCTCCTCGGTGAGCTCTGTCGGTACGCCGTTGCGGCCCAGGACGACGACGTCGGCCCCGGCGGCGAGCAGCGCCTGCGAGATGCCGAAGCCGAGGCCCCTGCCACCCCCGGTGACGACAGCCGTCCGGTCGGTCAGGTCGAAGGGGTTCACGCGTCTGCCTTTCCGTGGAGCGGGGTGAGGAGGACCTTGAGGCAGTCCTGCCCCGAGGTGGCTGCGTCGAACGCGGCGGTGACGTGGGCGAGGTCGAACACCCGGGTGGGGAAGCGGTCCAGGCCGAGGGCGTCGGAGGCGATGAGCTCGATCGCCCGGGTGACGTCGGCCGAGGTGTAGACGCGCACGCCTACGACCGTCTGCTCCTTGAAGCACACGGCCTGCAGGTCCAGGGGCGTCGGCTGCTTGTAGACACCGACGACGACGATCCGGCCGAGCACGCGCGTGACGGCGGTGAGCTCGGCCGCGACCGAGGGGTGGGCCGCGGAGTCGAACGTCGTGTCGGCGCCT
>DASXVR010000023.1:0-23982 GCA_036504175.1 Actinotalea sp.
CTGGACACCGGCCGCGCCGACGTCCAGGCGGACATCGCCGCCCTGCGCGCGGACCCGGCGGCACCCGTCAGCACCACCCCGGGCCGCCTCGTCGCCGGCTTGCTCGCCCGCCGCGCGGCGGGGGCTCCCCCGCTGACGATCGTCCCGTGCGACAACCTGCCCGAGAACGGCCCGGCCCTGCGCGCCGTGGTCACCGACCTGGCCGACGCCGTCGACCCGACGCTCTCGGCATGGGCTGCGACGGCCGTCGCGTTCGCGACGACCATGGTGGACCGGATCACCCCGGCCACCACCGACGAGCACCGCGCGGCCGTGCTGGCCGCCACCGGGGTCGTCGACGCCTCACCGGTCCCGACGGAGCCGTTCAGCGAGTGGGTGGTCCAGGGGACCTTCCCCGCCGGGCGGCCGGCGTGGGAGGCCGCCGGGGCGCGCGTGGTGGACGACGTGCTCCCCTTCGAGCAGCGCAAGCTCTGGCTCCTCAACGGCTCCCACTCGCTGCTCGCGTACGCGGGGACGATCCTGGGCCACGAGACCGTCGCCGACGCCATCGCCGACCCTGTCGCGCTGTCCTGGGTCGAGGAGTGGTGGGACGAGGCCAGCGCCCACCTGAGCCTCCCCGCGACCGATGTCGCCGACTACCGGCGGGCTCTGATCGAGCGCTTCCAGAACCCCTCGATCCGGCACTCGCTCGCCCAGATCGCCGCGGACGGCTCGCAGAAGATCGCGGTGCGCATCCTGCCGACGCTGCGCGCCGAGAGGGCCGCCCGCCGGGTGCCCCGCGGTGCCGCCCGCGCCGTGGCCGCGTGGGTGATGCATCTCCGCGGTCTGGGTGCGCCGGTCAAGGACGCGCAGGCGGACGTCGTCAGCGGCTTCGGCACCGGCACCCTCGAGCAGTCGGTGGACAAGGTCCTCGCCTTCCTCGGAGCCGACCTGGCGGCCGACCAGGCGGTGCGGTCGGTCGTCCTCGAGCAGGCCGAGCTGCTCGCCGCGGCGGCCACGGGCGCGAGATGAGATGACGACCGACACCCGCCCCGGCCCGGTCTCGCCGGTCATCATCGGGCTCGACGTCGGGACCACGGCCACGAAGGCGGTCGTGTTCGGCGTCGGCTCCCCCTGGCGGCACACCGCCATCCGCGAGTACCCGCTGCTCACACCCCGGCCCGGCTGGAAGGTCCACGACCCGGCGCACATCCGCGCCGCCGTCCTCGGCGCGCTGGCCGACTGCGCCCAGGCGGTCCAGGGCGCGGAGGTGCTCGCCGTCTCGGTGACCACCGCGATGCACGGCCTCATCGGCCTGGACGACTCGCTCGAACCCCTCACCGACATGATCACCTGGGCGGACGCCCGCTCGGCCGACGAGGCGCGCGGGCTGCGCGCCACGGATCTTGCCGCCGAGATCCACCGCACCTCAGGCACGCCTGTGCACCCGATGACCCCGCTGACCAAGCTCATGTGGTTCACCGAGCACGACCCCGGACTGGCCGCGCGCGCCCGGTGGTGGGCGGGGCTGAAGGACTACGTCCTGAGCATCCTGACCGGCACGATCGCCACCGAGCTGTCGTCGGCCTCGGCCACCGCGATGCTCGACCTGAGCACACGGGACTGGAACCCGACCGCTGTCGCCCTCGCGGGCATCAGCGCCGAGCAGCTGCCGCCGGTGCTGGCCACCACGGCGGTGCTCCCGCTGTCGCCGAGCGCTGCCGCCGCCGTCGGCCTCCCGTCGGGGCTGCCGGTCGTGGTCGGCGCCGGCGACGGTCCGCTGGGCAACGTCGGCACGGGCGCGATGGATCCCGGCGTCGTCGGGCTGTCCCTCGGGACCAGCGGCGCCGTCCGGATGGTCGTGCCCAAGCCCATGGTGGACCCCCGCGGGCGGCTGTTCTGCTACGCCCTGACCGACGACCAGTGGGTCGTCGGCGGTGCGGTGAGCAACGGCGGAGCGGTGGTGCGCTGGGCCGGCGAGGTGTTCGGCGGGGGCCTGCGCGGCCCCGGGCAGCGCCATGCCGACACCGAGCTCCTTGCCCTCGCCGAGCAGGTGCCGCCGGGCAGCGACGGTCTCCTGATGCTCCCGTACCTGCTCGCCGAGCGGGCACCGCTGTGGAACCCCGAGCTGACGGGTGCCTACCTGGGCATCCGTCACGGGCACACCCGCGGCCACTTCGTGCGGGCAGCCGTGGAGGGTGTCGCCCTCCAGCTCTCGACGATCGTCGACGCGCTGGACCAGATCGAGCCGGTCCGGTCCGTCCGTGCCACCGGCGGGGTGTTCCGGTCGCTGCTGTGGCGCCGGGTGCTCGCCGGTGCGCTCGGACTGCCCGTCACCGTCACCGGGGGCGCCGAGGGCTCCGCGCTGGGCGTGGCGGCGCTCGGGCTGGTCGCCCTCGGGCGCACCGCTGACCTGACCTCCGGGGTGGCTGCGCTGCAGCCGCAGGAGACCGGCCCGGTCGCTGTACCCGAGGTGGCCGGCGCCGCGGAGGTGGCTCTGTACCGCGGGATGAGGGCCTCGATCCCGGCCCTGCTGACGGCCTACCACGAGGTCGCCGAGCTCTTCTCGTGAGGCCCGAGGCGCCCGATGGGGCAACTGCGGGCAACTGGTTGCCGTCCCCCGACGGCACCTGAGGAAATGGATCAGGACGCGGTCGACCCTCGACCGGCGCAGCAGCGGGGCCGACGGCCCACGGACATGAAGGAGCTCGCGACAACCATGGCGGACACGACCACTGTCAGGCTCGGCATCATCGGCCTCGGTCAGCAGGGCGGCCTCTACGCAGGCCTCATCACCCAGGGGATGGTGCCCCACATGACCGTCGGCGCCATCGCCGACACCGACCCCGCCAAGCGCGAGCTCGCCCGGACGACCTACCCCGGGGTGCCCGTGTACGAGACCTACCAGGACCTGCTGGCGGGCGGCGACGTCGACGCCGTGGTCACGACCGTCCCGCACTACCTCCACCCCGAGGTGGGCATCGCCGCGCTGAGCCGCGGGATCCACGCCCTGGTCGACAAGCCGGCGGGGGTCTACACCAAGCAGGCGAACGAGCTGATCGCCTTCGCCGCCACCCAGCCCGAGCTCACCTTCGGCATCATGTTCAACCAGCGGATGAACCCGCTCTACCAGCGGCTCAAGGCGATCGTCGAGGCCGGGGAGATCGGCGCGATCCGCCGCACCAGCTGGATCATCACGACCTGGTGGCGTCCGCAGGGGTACTACGACTCGAGCGCCTGGCGTGCCACCTGGGGCGGCGAGGGCGGCGGCGTCCTGGTCAACCAGGCACCGCACCAGCTCGACCTGTGGCAGTGGATCTGCGGCGTGCCGAGGTCCGTCTACTCCAAGCTCGGCTACGGCATCGGCCGCGACATCGCCGTCGAGAACGAGGTGACGGCGCTCGTCGACTACGGCGAGGGCGCCACCGGCACGTTCGTGACCTGCACCTACGACATCGCCGGCACCGACCGGTTCGAGATCCTCGGCGACAAGGGCAAGATCGTCGTCGAGAACAGCACCCGCGCCACCATCACCCGTCTGCGTGCACCGGAGCAGGAGCTCAGCGCAGGCATGGACATGGACGACGTCATGCGCCTGTTCAAGGGCGAGGTCGACCTGGACACCCTCTACACGACAGAGGTCTTCGAGTCCGAGTCGCCGTTCGGACGCCAGCACGCCGACGTGCTCGAGAACTTCGCCCTCAACGTCCTGGACGGCACCCCCCTGGTTGCGCCGGGAGCCGAGGGGATCAACGGCGTGCGCCTCGCCAACGCGATCCACCTGTCGAGCTGGACCGGCACGGAGGTGCCCCTCGACTTCGACGAGGACGAGTACCTGCGCCTGCTCAACGACCGCATCCGCGACGAGGGCACCTTCCCCGAGCGCGCCTGAACCCGCCCCGTGAACCCAGGAGTCCCGATGTCCCAGGAAGCATCACAGCCGGCGGCACAGACCGCGGGCACGCCGAGCACGTCCGGCACGGCCACCCCACCCGTGGTGACCCTCTTCGAGCAGTTCGGGGCGGGCGCGGACCACGTCGGCAGGAAGGTCGCCGACGCGCTGGGCCTGCCGTTCAACGCCCAGGCCTTCAGCTCCGAGGCGATCGAGTCCAGCGCGCAGAGCACCGAGGAGAACGCCACCCTGGTCCAGGTGTTCGCCGCCATGGGTGGCGCCTATGGCGGGCTGGACGGTCGTGAGGTCGCCAGCACCCAGCGGCAGAAGTACGAGCTGGTGATGGACAACAACACGACGGTGCAGGCCATGGCGGCAGCGGGCGGTGTGATCGTCGGCCGCAACGCGACGGTCATCCTCGCGGAGCGCCCCGCGACGGTGCACGTCCTGCTCACCGGGAAGGTCGAGGACCGCGTGGCGCGCGCCGCCCAGGAGGCCGGCATCCCGCTGGAACGCGCCGCCGAGCGGCAGCGGCGAGAGGACCAGGTGCGGGCGCAGATGTCGCAGACGTTCTACGGCTGGGACCCGCGCGAGGCGGTCCACTACGACCTGGTCTTCAACACGAGCCGGATCGACCTCGACCGGGTGGTCGACGCGATCCTCGTCGCGATCGACGCCCGCAGCGCCTCGTGAGCGGCCACCGGGTTGCCACCCCCGGCAGCCGAGGCGCAAGGTGAAGCCCCACCAGCAGGAAGGTCCCATCGTGACGGCAGCGGGCCCCCACGAGCCGGCACTGCCCCCCGCTCTCGCGCAGGCAGAGGCCCGGGTCGCCGCCGAGATCGGGTCACCCGCGCGTCTGGGGGTGGCGTTCTCGGGCGGGGTCGACTCCTCCGTGCTGCTCGCCCTCGCCACCCGCGCCCTCGGGCCGGAGCGGACGCTCGCGATCCTGGGGGTCTCACCCAGCCTGGCGGCCGACGAGCGCCGGGACGCCCACACCGTGGCCGCCATGGTCGGCGTGCCCCTGGTCGAGGTCGTCACGCACGAGGGCGAGAACCCCGCGTACCGCGCGAACGGGCCCGACCGGTGCTTCCACTGCAAGGACGAGCTCTTCACGCGGATCAGCGACGAGGTCGCCGACAGGTACGGGGTCACGGCCGTCGCCTACGGCGAGAACGCCGACGACGCCAGCCGTCCCGACCGGCCCGGCTCCGGTGCGGCGGCCCGTCACGCCGTCCTCCGACCCCTCGCTGCCGCCGGTCTGGCCAAGGCCGACGTGCGGTCCATCGCGCGGGCCCTCGGCCTGCCGAGCGCCGACAAGCCCGCCGCGCCCTGCCTGGCGTCGCGCATCCCGCACTTCGAGGAGGTCACCCCGGCCAAGCTCGCCCAGGTCGAGCGCGCCGAGGCCGGGCTGCGTGCCCTGGGCTTCGAGGACTGCCGCGTGCGCCACCACGGGGACGTGGCACGCGTCGAGCTCAGGTCGGACGACCTCGACCGTGCCGTCTCCACGGGCATGCGCGAGCAGGTCCAGCGGGCCGTGCGGACCGCCGGGTTCCGGTTCGTCGCGCTCGACCTCGGCGGGATCCAGTCCGGTGCCTTCACCCTGCCGTTGGTCGCCGTCCGTGGCTGAGCACCGGTGGACGCCCCCGCAGGAGCTGCTCGACGTCCAGCTCGACCACGACCGCGCGCACCGCCGCGGGTACCCGGAGGCCGTCTACTGCGAGCACAAGACGACGGCACAGCTCGGGACGATCGCCGCCCTCGTGCGTGAGAACGGCACACCGACCCTGTTCACCCGCGCCGACGCGGCGCAGGCGCAGGCGGTGCTCGCCGAGCTCCCGGATGCGCGGCACGACGAGCAGGCCCGCCTCCTTGCCTGGCCGGCCCTGCCGCCCGAACCGACCGGCGGGCTCGTGGTGATCGCCGCGGCCGGCACGTCCGACCTGCCTGTCGCCCGCGAGGCACAGCTCACGGCCGAGCACCTCGGTCGCCGGTGCGAGCTGGTCATGGACGTCGGCGTCGCCGGACTTCACCGCGTCCTCGGCCGGCTCGACCTGCTGCGTGAGGCGAGCGTCGTCGTGGTGGTGGCGGGGATGGACGGCGCCCTGCCCAGCGTGGTCGCCGGACTCGTGGAGGCGCCCGTCGTCGCCGTGCCGACCTCCGTGGGCTACGGCGCCTCCTTCGAGGGTCTGGCCGCCCTGCTGACCATGCTCAACTCCTGCTCACCCGGGGTCGCCGTGGTGAACATCGACAACGGGTACGGCGCCGGCCACCTGGCCGCCCAGATCTCCGCCGGACGCTGACCGCCGCGGCACAGGTCAGCCGGTGGCCCCTGGTGACAACCCGGCGGCGACGGCTGCCGCGACGGCGTCGGCCAGCACGGCCCGCTGGGGTCTGCCCTGGGCACGTGCCGCCTCGGCGACGTCCTCGAACTCCGGCGTGGCGCTGGTGATGATGCCGTCCGCCCAGCCGAGCTTGATCCGCACCTGAGCACCCGCGACGTCCACGGTGCGCCACGTCCGGTCCAGGCTCGCCCTGGTCACGACCGTGCGGCGCACCCCCAACGTCGGCACCAGCGCGAGGATGCGCTGCTCGAGGGCCGCGGCGCCCGCGGCGGGGGCGAGGACCGAGAGCACGTGGGCGGGCCGCCCCTTCTTCATCAGGATCGGGGTCAGCCAGGCGTCGGCGGCGCCGTCCTCGAGCAGGCTCACCAGGACCTGCGGCCACAGTCGCGGGTCGAGGTCGTCCACGTTGGTGTCGAGCAGCACCATGGCCTCGACCGAGCCCGCAGGCGCGGACGACGTCGCTGCCGCACGAGGCCCCGCGACCGCGCCGAGGACGACGCGCACCACGTTGGCCCGCCCCTCGACGTCCCGTGTCCCGGCGCCGACGCCCACGGCGCCCACCTCGATCGGCGGCAGGTCCTCGCAAGCCTCGGCCAGGGTCACCACGAGCGCCATGCCCGTCGGTGTGGCGAGCTCACCCGCACCCCCCGCGGTGACGCTCCACCCGGTGGCCAGCTCGAGCACGGCAGGTACCGGGACAGGGACAGCTCCGTGCGCCGCCGTGATGTGGCCCGAGCCGAGGGCGACCGGGCCCGCGCTGAGCCGTCCGACCCCGAGCTCGGTGAGCGCAGCGCACACCCCGACGACGTCGGCGATCGAGTCCCAGGCACCCACCTCGTGGAAGTGCACCTCGGCGGCGTCGATGCCGTGCGCGCGCCCCTCCGCCCGAGCGAGAGCCGCGAAGACGGCCAGCGCCCGGGTGCGCGTCGGTCCAGCGAGCTCCGCCCGCTCGAGCATCGTCCTGATCTCGGTCCAGTGCCGGTGCGGCAGGTCCTCGGCGAGCAGCTCCACATCCACCTTGGTGGCCCGCATCCCGGCCCGCTTCACGGTGCGCACGACGAGGCGCACGGTGCCAGGGATGACCGCGTCGACGGCGCTCTGCAGTGCCGCGAGGGGGGCTCCCGCGTCCACCAGGGCGCCCAGGAGCATGTCCCCGGCCACACCGGCGCTCCCGTCGATCCAGGCGGGGCGCAGCGCGGGGGTGTCGGTGCTCACACCGGGAACGCTAGCGGCGAGCGGTGCCCGGCCGCCGCCGCGCGCGCCCTCAGGCCGCCGTCACGCAGTTGCGACCCCCGGCCTTGGCCGCGAGCAGCGCGTCGTCGGCAGCGGCGATGAGCTCCTCGGCGACGGCTCCCTGGTGCGGGTGGGAGCTGACACCGATCGACACCGTCACCGCGACGCTCAGGTCGCCGCCGGGTCGATCGGCGCGGAGGGGGACGCGCAGGTCCGCCACGGCGGAGCGGATCTCCTCGGCGCGTCGGACCGCGTCGAAGCTGCCCACCCCGGGGACCACGACGACGAACTCCTCGCCGCCGTAGCGGACGACGCTCTCCCCGGGCCCCGTCGTGATCATCAGCTCGCGCGCGACGGCCTGCAGGACCCGGTCCCCGACGGGGTGACCGTGCGTGTCGTTGACCCGTTTGAAGTGGTCCACGTCCACCATCAGCACGGCGAACGGGCGTCCGGTCACGCGGGACTGGTCGATCGCCGCCTCGATCGTCGGGATGAGCCGACGCCGGTTGTGCAGCCCGGTCAGGGAGTCACGCACCGCATCCTCAGCCAGCTCGGTCCGTGCACGCTCGGTCTCGGAGAGCTCGGCCACCAGGTGCGAGACGACTGACTCGAGCCGGTCCCGCTCGCGCTCCAGCCCCCTGTACGCGGCCTCGGCGTGCGCGTTCCGGGCCGCGAGCTGCGTGACGTCCCGCGCGGCGACCACCACGCCGAGCCGCTCACCGGAACGACCGACCAGGTCATGGGCCAGGACGTCGAGATGGGTGCCCGACGCCAGCGTCCAGGACGCCGCGAAGGCGGCCGGTGCGTCGGTCACGGTCGCCAGGCACGGGTGCAGGACCTCCGCCGCCCGCGAGCCGAGCAGCAGCTCCATCGGCAGCAGCGCGGACGGCCCGGCGGCCAGGTGGTGGGCGGCCTGGTTCATGGCCAGGATGCGGCCACCCGGCTCGAGCACCACGACGGCGTCGGTCAGGCTGTCGAGGACCTGGTCCGGCGACGGTGGGGCGATGCGCAGGTAGCCGCGTCGCATGAGGACGTCGGCGCAGACCAGGCCGGCGAGCGCGAAGCCGAGGGGGGCGTAGTCGACCCCGCCGAGCGCCGCCGGGACCGGCACGGTGGCACCGGCCGTGACCGCGGCGAGGAGGAGGGCGAGGGAGATGGCCCGCAGGGCGGTCCGGGCGAACGTCGGCACGTGCCGCCGCGAGCGGAAGAGCCGGCCGAAGGCCGCAAGGAGGGCCACCACCAGCAGCAGCCGCTCGACGGAGACCGACTCGAGCACGTCGACGAGGCTCGCGTGCCAGCTCGGCACCGGGACCAGGGCCCCGACCTCGGAGGCCGCCAGGCACAGCAGCGCCCAGGCCGTCGCCCAACCCCCCAGGACCACGCGACGTGGTCGCCACGTGGGATCGGTCAGCACGCGGGACAGGCACCACAGCGCGGCGGCCGCGTAGCCGGCAGCGACCACTGCGAACGCCACCACGACGCGGTGCGCCCCCACCTCGCCGGGACGGGTCGCCGCATCCGCGATGCACCACAGGGCATCGAGGAGGAGAGCCGCCGCGAGCAGCTCGCGGACGGGGCTGTGCCGGAACCGGCCGCGGGTGGCGATGGCTGTGCCGACGCACACGACAGCCACCAGCACCAGCGCCAGAGCCCGTGGGCCGTCCTGCACGCGACCTCCTGCTGAGCCGGACCACTGCGGGGGATGCGCGACCGGCTCATCTGAAGGATCGACGTCCGGCGGCGCCCGCGTGAGGGGTACGGCTGTCAGGAGGGGAATTCACCCGGTGGTCTCGCGGGCCCCGTCGCCCGTGCACGACGACGGAGGCTCAGGCCTGGGGCTCAGTCCGGGGGTCGCTCGGTCCGGTGCAGCGACCGGATCACGCGCTCGGCGTCGTCGGCGCGCTGGGTCTCGGCGGCGAGGAGAGCCGTCGCCGACAATGCCTCCTGCCGCAGCGGCTCGACCGACGCGTGCAGGGCTCGTGCGTACTGGGCACACTCCCCCAGCTGCCGCTCGAGCTCGGCCCGCTGCCGCTCGGCGGCCGCCGCCCGGCGCTCGACGACCGCCATGCGCTCGTCGGCGGAGTCCAGCCAGTCCAGCAGGCCGGAGGCCGCCAGGGCGTGGCGGCCCGTGGCGACGCGCGTCTGTCGCTCCTCAGGCCGCAGGTCGGACCACGGTCGCGACATCGACGCCTCGTACCTGGCGCGCTCGATCAGCTCGGCCACATCGACATCGCCCCACGGTCGCTCCACGGGGCCAGCCTAGGTGTGGGGGGATCATGGAGCCATGGCGACCTCCGTCCAGACCCCGCACGGGCCGGCCGCGGCCCACCTGCACCCGGTCGACACCCCGCGGGGCGCGCTCGTCCTCGGGCACGGCGCCGGCGGCGGCATCGAGGCGGTCGACCTCGTCGCCACGACGGAGGTCGCGAACGCCTCGGGCTTCACCGTGGTCCTGGTCGAGCAGCCGTACCGCGTCGCGGGCCGTCGGGGTCCTCCACGTGCGCCCGTCCTGGACGAGACCTGGACCGCCGTCCTCGCCCACCTGAGCGACGGACCTCTGGCCGGCCTGCCCCTGGTGGTCGGCGGGCGCTCCTCGGGTGCCCGCGTCGCCTGCCGGACGGCCCTGGCCGCCGGCGCCGTCGGGGTGCTGTGCCTGGCCTTTCCCCTGCTCCCGCCCACGCAGGCGGGACGTCCGCCGCGCGACAGCCGGCTGCACGAGCTCGAGGCGGCTGGCGTCCCGGTCCTGGTCGTCCAGGGCCTGACGGATCCTTTCGGGATGCCGGATCCCGCGCCGGGACGCACCGTCGTGCCGATCAAGGGCGACCACGCGCTGCGCGGCGACCTGCCCGGCTTGCGGGCGGCCGTCGGCGAGTGGCTGACGGACCCGGTCCGCGTTTCACCCGGACAGTGGCTGCGGTGACGGCGAACTCGGGGAATCGTCGTGGTCAGGGTCCTGCGCGTGACGCCGCCCCTGTGACACCGTGTCACGAGTGATGCCCTGATGGACCACGAGCCCGAGGACGACGACGTGACGTCACCCGCCCAGGAGCGAGACGCGGTCCTGAGCGCGCACGACCTCCCCGTGCTGCGACCCGGCCGGCACCTCGTCACGGAGGCGAGCCGGATCCTGACGGCGCCGGGCTGGGTGGCCCGCGTGGCCGTCGCCGCCACCCTCGTCATCGCCTGGCTGCTCAACTACGCCTCGGGCGGCACCAAGACAGCGACGCCCCATCTCTTCTACATCCCGATCATCCTGGCGGCCATCCCGTTCGGGCTCACCGGGGCTGCCGTGACCGCCATCATCGGCGCAGCGTTCTGCGGCCTGGTACCCATCGACGTGGCGACGGGCGAGCGGCAGCCCGCGTCCACCGTGCTGCTGCGCGCCGTGATGTTCCTCGTGGTGGCCGGAGCGACGTCGGGCGCGCTGGCGCTGCGCCGGCAGCTCGACGGCGACGAGCACTACCGCGAGCTCAGCCAGCTGATCGGGCGTCCGTCACCCGGGGTCAGCTCCGACCCCGCGCTCGCGTCCCTCGTCGCCGGCGTCCTGGCCAACCGCTCCTTCCATGCGGTGTTCCAGCCGGTCTACTCCCTGCACACCGGTGCGCTGATGTCGATCGAGGCGTTGACGCGCTTCGACGTCGAGCCGTACCGCCCGCCCGACCACTGGTTCGCCGCGGCCGCCGCGGCAGGCCTGGGTGCAGACCTCGAGATCGCAGCGCTCGAGTGCGCGGTCGAGGCGGCAGCCGGCACCGCCGAGGACGTGCCGCTCTCGGTCAACGCCTCCCCCGCCACCCTGGCCGATCCTCGCCTGCACCAGCTGCTGTCCTCCGCGGGCCGCCTGTTCACGGTGGAGATCACCGAGCACGCGGTGGTCAGCGACTACCGGCTGCTCACCGAACCCCTCCAGGCGCTGCGCGACGCCGGGGTCCTCATCGCGGTCGACGACGCCGGTGCGGGGTTCGCCAGCCTGCAGCACATCGTGGAGATCTTCCCGGACGTGATCAAGCTCGACATCTCGCTCACCCAGGAGGTCGCCACCAGCCCTGTGCGGCAGGCCCTGGGCGGCGCCCTCATCGACTTCGTCCACCGCACCGGCGCGCTCCTGGTCGTCGAGGGTGTCGAGACCGTCGAGGACCTCGCGGCCTGGTCGACGATGGGCGCCGACGCCGTCCAGGGCTACGTCGTCGGCCGGCCCGGCGCGCTCCCCGTCGCGGCCGTGAGCCCGACGGTCGTGACCAACCTGGCCCGCAGGCTGGACCCGTCCTACGGGCACGACCTCCTCGGCCGGGAGGGCGTCAGCTGACGGTCGCGACGTCCAGACCGGCCACCACGACCCGAGATGTCCGACTTCGTCGCGTTCGCGCAGGTGGGCTCGACTAGCATCCGGGCATGGGAGACCAGCGCATCCTGGCCCTCGTGGTGATCCTGGGCCTCACCGTCGTCGCGCTGACCGCCCTGGCTCACCGCATCCGGGTGGCGCCCGCCGTCCCCCTCCTGCTCGGCGGCGTCCTGCTGGCCCTCGTACCCGGCTGGGGCGGCGTCGCGATGGATCCCGGCGTCGTCCTGCTGCTGTTCCTGCCCGGCCTGCTCTACTGGGAGTCGCTCAACACCTCGCTGCGGGAGATCCGCGCCAACCTGCGCGTGGTGATCCTCACGTCGGTGCTGCTGGTCCTCGTCACGGCAGCGGTCGTCGCCGTCGCGGCGCACGCTATCGGGATGCCCTGGCCCACCGCCTGGGTGCTGGGTGCCGTCCTGTCCCCCACGGACGCCACAGCCGTCTCTGCGATAGCCCGCAGCATGCCGCGCCGCATGCTGACCACGCTGCGCGCGGAGAGCCTGATCAACGACGGCACCGCACTGGTGCTGCTGGCCATCGCACTCGAGGTCGCGGGCGGGTCGGGAGAGTTCCGGCTGGGCTCGGCGGCGGGTCTCTTCTTCCTCGCCTACGGGGCCGGGATCGCCGCGGGCGGTGTGACGGCGCTCGCCGCGACCTTCGTGCGGCGCAAGGTCGAGGACCCCGTGCTGTCGGCCTCCCTGAGCATCCTGACCCCCTTCGCCGCGTTCCTGCTGGCCGAGGTCGTGCACGGCTCCGGGGTCCTCGCCGTGGTCGTGTCCGGGCTGGTGCTCAGCCAGGTCGGACCGCGGTTCATCAGCGCCGGGGCACGGGTCACCGGACTCTCGTTCTGGCGGCTGTCGGCCTTCCTCCTCAACGGCACGCTCTTCGTCCTCGTCGGCCTGCAGGTCCCGCGAGCCGTCCGGGGTCTCGACTCGACCAGCCTGACCAGGGCCGGCTTCGCCGTGCTCGTCGTCGGCACGGCCGTCATCGGCACGCGCCTGGCCTGGTCGTACACCACGCCCTACGTGATCCGGGCCCTGGACCGGCGGCCCTCGCAGCGCCTGCGCCGCGTGTCCGCCCGCCACCGGCTGCCCAGCGCCTGGGCGGGGTTCCGCGGCGCCGTCTCCCTGGCCGCCGCCCTCAGCATCCCCACGACCCTGAAGGACGGCGCCGAGCTTCCCGGGCGCGACCTCGTCGTCCTGGTGACCGCAGGGGTCATCCTGCTCACGATCCTCATCCAAGGCCTGAGCCTGCCCGCTGTGCTGCGCTGGGCGCGGCTTCCCGCGGACAGGCGTGAGGCCCAGGAGGAGCGGCTCGCCCAGCGGGCGGCGGCAGAGGCCGGGCTGGCCGCGCTGCCCATGGTCGCCACCGACCTGGACCTGCCCGCGCACGTGGTGGCCCGGGTTCGCGACGAGTACGTCGAGCACCTGGCCGAGCTCTCCGAGGACGCCCCTGAGGACGACGGCCCCGAGGACGGCTCGCCGACGCACGACGCGTCGGCCCTGCGGTCGCTGCGGGCGGCACTCCTGCCGCACAAGCGCGCCGCCGTCGTCCAGCTCCGCGACGACGGCACCATCGACGACATCGTGCTGAGGCGGGTGCAGGCGCGGCTGGACGTCGAGGACCTCCGGCTTGCGCCGCCCTCAGGGGCCGAGTAGGCACGTGGCGCCGGCGCGGTGACGCGCTAGGCCACCATGATCCGGTTGCGACCTGCCCGCTTGGCAGCGTTGAGGGCCGCGTCGGCGAGGGTCAGCGGCGTCGGGGACTCGTGGTCGGTCCGGCCGACACCGATGGAGACCGTCACCCGCAGCCCCTCGGCGATGTGGTGCCACTCCCAGCCGGCGATCTCGCGGTGGATGCGTTCGGCCATCGAGACGGCGGCCGTCGTGCCGCCGGCCGGCAGCACGAGGAACTCGTCCCCGCCGTAGCGGATGAGGACGTCGGTGTCGCGGGACTGGGCCCGAAGGATGTCCCCGACCGTGCGCAGCACCTCGTCGCCGACGGCGTGGGAGTACCTGTCGTTGATGCTCTTGAAGTCGTCCAGGTCGACGAACAGGGCGCACTCGTGCTCGACCACGCCACCCAGCGCGTCGGCGAGCAGCCTCCTGTTGCCGAGGCCGGTCAGCGGGTCCTGCAGCACCGCCTGACCGATGCGGTGCGTCTCGGCCGTGAGCTCGCGCAGGTGGTTGCGGTCCCGCAGCGCGGCGAACCGCGCTTCCCGCTCGGACCAGACCCGCGCGAGCGCCGAACGGGCGATCCGCCGCCAGAGGTCCACCCCGTCGTGGTGCCCCTGCTGCGCCACGCGCACGTCGGCCAGCGCTGCCATGGCCGTCGCCGCCCACACGTCGCGGGCCGCTGCCTCCGCATCCTCGACCAGGGCCTCCAGGTGCCCGCGGGCCGCCTGGTCGTCCCCCGTGGCGACGGCGTCCGCGGCCAGCACGAAGTGCAGCAGGTGGGTCTCGACGAGCTCGGGGCGCGGGCTGAAGCGGTCGATGCAGGCCCGGACGCGCGCCGCCCCCAGGTCGACCTCACCCAGCTGGGCGACGGCGTAGGCCTCGATCACCTCACCGCGCGCCACCATCTGCTCCTGGCCGACCTGCCTGGCCAGCTGCTGCATCCGCAGCGCACGGACGGCGGCGGTGGCGAACCGGGTCTGCGCCTCGTCGGCCCTGTCGATGAGCACGAGCGAGGCACCCCAGTAGGCGCTCAGCAGCCCGAGCTCCTGGGCCACCAGGACGTCGACCTCCGGCGAGCCGCCGCCGCGGATCCCGGTCAGCGTCTCCTCGGCCTGCTCGAGCAGGTTCACCGACCGCAGCGCGAGGGCGACGGCCATGCTCGCCGAGAGGTGCCCGTAGGTGCCCACCGGGATCATCCGCAGCAGCCAGTGCGCCTCGGCCATCGCAGCGATCGCCCTGCCGTGCTCGGCCAGGCGCGTGCTGGACTCGGCGACGACGGAGAGCGCCTTGGCCCGCCACATGGGCTCGAGGGAGTCGCCCAGGTCGGCGAGGAGGGTCTCGGCCGCCCGCACCGCCTCGGCATCACGTCCGAGCTCCTGGAGCGAGATCGCCTCGACGTAGCGCAGGTACCGGGCCGTGACCTCGTCACCGGCCCCGCGGGCCAGCCCGATCCAGGTGCGGCAGGCATCGACGGCCTTCTCGGAGAACCCCTCGATGTAGAAGGCGTGGGCGACGTCCGCCAGGTCGTCGAACGGACCGAAGTCGGGCACGACCGCGAGGGCACCACTGCTGACGCTCACCTGACCACCCCCGTCGGGTCCTGTCTCGCGAGGGCGGTGCACGCCCTCATCAGGCCTCCCTACTGTGGTCGAAGCCGGACGCCGACAGGAGCCCGAATCGCGGGCGTGGGCGAATTCACCCCGCACCGGGCGGGCAAACGGGCCCGGTGGGCGACCCTTGCGGGACCAAGTGCCCAGATCGGGGCGTCTCGGCGACCCGGGTCACACCCCGCAGTCAGTCGGCGGTCACCTCCGTGACCTGGCCGTCCTCGACGTGCCACCGGCGTGTCAGCCGCACGGTCTCCAGCATCCGCCGGTCATGGGTGACGAGCAGGATCGTGCCCTCGAACGTGTCCAGCGCCTGCTCGAGCTGCTCGATGGCCGGCAGGTCGAGGTGGTTGGTCGGCTCGTCGAGCACGAGCAGGTTGACGCCCCGTGCCTGCAGGAGGGCGAGCGCGGCCCTGGTCCGCTCACCCGGTGACTGCGAGGACGCCGGGCGGTTCACGTGGTGCCCGCCGAGCCCGAACTTGGCCAGCAGCGTCCGCACGTCGGCCGTCGGCCACGCCGGGACCTGGCGGGCGAAGGCGGTGCCGAGCGGCTCGTCCCCCTCGAACGCACGGCGCGCCTGGTCGACCTCCCCGACCAGCACGCCTGCCCCCGGGTCGACGGATCCGGAGTCGGGCGTGAGCCGGCCGAGGAGGAGGCCGAGCAAGGTGGACTTCCCCGCCCCGTTGGGTCCGGTGACCGCCACCCGGTCCCGCCAGCTGAGCTGGAGGTCCACGGGGCCGAGGGTGAAGTCGCCCCGGCGGACGACAGCGTGACGCGCCACGGCGACGAGTGCGCCGGACCGGGGCGCCGTCGCGATGGACATCTGCAGCTGCCACTCCTTGCGGGGCTCCTCGACCACCGCGAGGCGCTCGATCATCCGGTCGGTCTGCCGGGCCTTCGCGGCCTGCTTCTCCGAGGCGTCCGTGCGGAAGCGACGGAGCCGCTTGTCGTTGTCGGGCGCCTTACGACGGGCGTTCTTGACGCCCTTGTCCATCCAGGCACGCTGCATGCGCGCCCGGGCGCTCAAGGCGTCGAGTCGCGAGGCGTAGCCCTCGTAGGCCTCGCGGGCCTGGCGGCGGGTGATCGAGCGCTCCTCGAGGTAGGAGTCGTAGCTGCCGCCGTACGTGACGACGCGCTGCAGGCTCCGGTCGATCTCGACCACGGAGGTGACGGTACGGCTGAGGAACTCCCGGTCATGGCTCACCACGACCACCGGCGCCTCGGTCCGCTCGACGAAGTCCTCCAGCAGGTCCAGACCGGCGGCGTCCAGGTCGTTCGTCGGCTCGTCGAGCAGGTAGAGGTCGTAGCGCGAGAGCAGCAGCGCCGCCAGGCCGACTCGCGCGGCCTGCCCGCCGGACAGCACCGACATGGGCAGCTCCAGGTCGACGGCCAGCCCGAGGTCGTCCACGACCGTCTCGAGCCGCGTCTCGAAGTCACCGCCGCCCAGCGCGAGCCAGCGCTCGAGGGCCTCGGAGAACGCGTCGCCGGAGCCGTCGCCACCGACCCCGAGGGCCTCGGCCGCGGCGTCGAGGGCGGCGTGCGCCGGTCCGACCCCGGTGCGGCGCTCGAGGTGCGCCCGCACCGACTCGCCTGCCCGGCGCTCCGGCTCCTGGGTGAGGTAGCCGAGCTGGGCGTGCGGTGGTGACACGCTCACCGAGCCCTCCTCGGGCCGCCGCCGACCCGCCAGGATGTGCAGCAGCGTCGACTTCCCGGCGCCGTTGGGCCCGACGAGACCGACGACGTCGCCTGGCGCGACGACGAGGTCGACCCCCGAGAAGAGCAGGCGGTCACCGAAGCCGGCCCCCACTGCCTTGGCCTGCACGGTCGCGGTCATGACACCAGTGTCCCGTGCGGCCGGGCTACGGAGCGCCGCCCCCTGGCACGCCCGGGGGCATCGTCGGCATCGCCGCGGTCGGGTCGCCGAGCCGCAGCGCGAGCACCCGCTGCTTGAGCACCTCGAACTCGACGTCCGACCAGTAGTCGGTGTGGCCGAAGGTCCGGGGCCAGCTGGGGTCCCCTGGCGGGCGACTGAACGCGGGGTCCACCAGGAGCACGTCCGGCACGCCCGCGTCGGGCGGCGGGGGCTCCGACACCGACGCAGCCGACGCAGCCGACGCAGCCGACGCAGCCGACACTGCCGACACCGCCGACACCGCCGACACCGCGGACACTGCCGACCCGGCCGCCGCGAGCAGCCAGCCGCCGATGGGATCGGTCAGCCGGTACAGGTTCCGCCACGGCCACACCCGCGGGTCCGCCGAGGTGGCGCCGAGCCGTCGCGCAGCCGCGTCGTACGTCGCCCGGTTCACGTAGCCAGGGAAGAAGGTGGCGTACAGGCGCGTCAGCGGGGCGCCGTACGTGAGAAGGCAGAGCCTCACCGGGTCGTCGGGGGGCAGCTGGAGCACCGTGGCCAGGGCTATCACCGTTCCCTGGCTGTGCGCGGAGAGCAGGACCCCGCCGCCGCTCTCGCCGGCCAGCGCGCCCGTGCGCCGGCTGAGGTCGGGGATGATCTTCTCGGCGTAGCAGGGCGGCGCCAGCGGGTGGACCGCCCGCGGCCAGAAGCTGGTGACGTCCCACAGGATGCCGACGGTCCGTCGCAGCCGTGGGTCGCGGTACGCGCGGACGCCCACCGTGACGAAGGCCGCCGCCGCGCCCGTGACGAGGAGCGCACCGAAGGCGGACGGCCCGGGCAGCTGCTGCTGGGGCCAGGTCCGGTAGCCGGCGACGTAGGCGACCGTGGCGACGAGGACCACCACTGACGAGCACGCCACGACGACCGCGAGGTAGGTGCCTGCCGCGTCGCTCATCGCCGCCCACGCCCGAGCGTTCGCGACCCCCTTCACCCGCTCGCGGTACTCGCGGTCGTCGAGCGCGCCGTCGGCCGGCCCGCGCGGGTTGCTCTTTCGCACCTGCTCCTCGGCCGCCCGGCGCAGGCGGCCGTGCCTGCGCGCGGCATGCACCCCGATGCCCGGAAGCACCGTCACCAGCAGGACCACGGCCACGAGCGACACCCACGGGTAGAGGGGCGCGAGCTCGGGCGTGGTGTCCTCGTGGGTCAGCCAGGAGGCGGTGAGCAGCACGGCACCGGCCGACAGCCCGCCGGCGAGCAGCCAGCCCAGCGAGGCCACCACCGGCAGGGCGAAGCCGCGGACGGCCACGGGGGTGAGCGCCGAAGGGTCGGACCCCAGACCCCGGTTGAGCGTCCACGTGCCGAGGAAGAGCAGCACGACCAGGACGACCTGGACCGCGAAGCCGAGCTCGAGCACGCCGCTGACCGCAGGCATCCGACCGTCCGGCTGACCGGAGCTGCGCGGCAGTGCCGCGGCGGCCGCCGCCGTCACCGCGGCACCCAGCGCGACGAACGAGAGCCCTGACTGCGCCACCCGCCAGATCTGTGGCTCGTCCTGACGACCCGTCCGGCGGTCGGTGAGCCCGGGCACGAGCACCGCCAGCCCGCACACGACCGCCAGCGCGGTGGAGAGCGCGAGGACGAGGCGCAGCACCCAGGCCGATGCGCTCGCCGCGTCCACCACGTCGAGAGCCGGGACGGCGATCAGGGCGGCGATCAGCGCCCAGGCGAACGCGATGTGCAGCGAGCGGAGCCGCCTCACCGGCACGCCGCCACGCCAGAACGCGGGGTCCGCCAGGGCCGGAGCGTCCCCGGCGGGCAGACCGTCGGCCGCCGGGCGAACCGTCTCGTAGTGCCTCCAGGTGTCCCGCCCGAGCAGCCAGAGGAGGACGACGAGGCCGGCCGGGACCAGCGCACCGGCCGCAAGTCGTCGTCCGGGTGCCCCCAGGTGCGCCAGCGCACCGGCCAGCGCGGCGCCCTGCGCGCACACCGATCCCGGACGGGAGCACTGCCACCCGAGCAGGTCCATGCCGATCGCCGCCGCCGCCACCACGACGGTGCCCGTCATGGTCAGGGCCAGCAGTCGCAGGGCCGCGGCCAGCACCGCCCGGATGCGCGGCTGGACCGACGGATCGCCCGGCTGGGCCCAGCTCGCGACGTTCACCAGAGCGAACGGGAGCAGCAGGAGCCAGAACACCCTGCTCGCACGCCCGGAGGTCAGACCGCCCCAGGAGTACGCCTCGAGCCGCTGGTCGACGACGTCGGGGCCGTCGGGGGTGGCGAGCGTGCGTCGGTAGAAGCCGGACCGCGCGTCGCCCGCGACCAGGCGGACCACCGGGTACTGCAGCATGCTCTCCGGCGGCGTGCCGGAGACCCCGTGGATGCGGAGCTCGACGAACGTCGCGTCCGTCGTGGCCGGGCCGTGAGCGGGATCCGCCATGACGCACCTCGAAGCAGATCGAAGCAGATCTCCGGTGAGTGACGTGTCAAAGTTAGCGGTTCTGGGTCGGCCGCGACAGGCTCCCGGCGGTACGCGCGCCGAGCATCGGGACCGGTTGCTGACGGCGTGTCACAAACCCCGTGACCCCCTACCCCCGTGAGCCTTACGCGAAATGGGTGAATGTCGGCCGCAGAAGCCACGAACGACCTGTAATCGGATCCTTCTCCGACATACTGGGCGCCGCCCGGCAGCGTCCGCCGGGACACTCACGAGGAGCGACAGTGCAGGATCTTGCGCCCGACATCTACCGTCAGCGGCTCGTCGTCGAAGGGCTGTGCCCTGAGCCGATCGGGGCGGAGAGCATCAGCGCGTACCTGTCGACGCTGTCGACAGCCATCGACATGGTGCAGCTCATCGAGCCGGTGATGCACCAGTCCCCCCTGTACGGCTGGGCCGGGTGGATCCACTGGGAGACCTCGGGTGCCCACTTCTACGCCTGGGACACCCCGCGTCGCTTCTTCAGCGTCGACGTCTATGCCTGCAAGCCCTTCGCCACGGAGGCCGTCGTCGAGCTCACCCGGGAGTGGTTCGACGCGACCGAGGTCGTCAGCAGGACCTTCTGATGGCCGAGCAGCTCACCCTGCACGTCGACCCGGGCGGAGACCTGCTCGAGTCAGCCCGTGACTGCGAGGCGGAGGTGTTCCTGCGCTGGTACGGCAACACCCGTGAGCAGCTGGCCGTCGAGTACGGCCCCTACGAGCACAGCTCGGTCTTCCTCGCCATCGTCGACCAGGACGGCTGCGCGCAGGCTGCCGCGCGCCTGCTGCGTCCGGGCGGCACCGCAGGGCTCAAGACGCTGACCGACATCGGACGGGAGCCTTGGGGTGTCGACGGCGACCGCGTGGCGGCGGCGGCCGGGCTGGACCTGTCGTCCACCTGGGAGGTGGCCACGATCAGCGTCCGCCGACGCCACGGCCCGAGCGGCCTGCGCCTGTCGCTGGCGCTCTACCACGGGCTCATCTCGCTCTCGTCGGCCAGTGCGATGTCGTCCTTCGTCGCTGTGCTGGACGAGCGCGTCCGCCGGCTCCTGGCCTCCGTGGGGCTGCCGACCATCACCCTGCCGGGCACGTCGTCGGCGCCGTACCTCGGCTCGACGTGCAGCACGCCGGTGTACGCCCGCTGCGCCGCCGTCCTCGAGCACCAGCGGCGCGAGCACCCGGACGCCTACCGCCTCGTGACGCTCGGGGTGGGCCTCGACGGCATCGCGCTGCCCAGGCCTGACGCCTACGCCGTCGCCCTCACCGCCGCCGGGGCGCTCGCGTCCCCCGCGCTCGTGCCGGCCCCGCGGCGTCCCCTGGTGACCGCAGGCACCTAGCCGAACTGCCTGACCACGCCGTCTGCCAGCAGCGCCTGGTGTACCCGTCGCAGCACCACGTCCGTCAGCGGGACCCCGGCGTGACGCGGTGCACGGGCCGCGCGCCAGTCGATGACCCAGCCCATGATCGCTTCCGGGGCCATCGGGCGGGCGATGTAGTACCCCTGGAAGACGTCGACACCCATCGGGACCAGCTCGACGGCCGACGCGCAGTCCTCGACGCCCTCGGCGACCAGGCGCACCCCGAACGCACGCGCCATCTGGGCCGTGGTCTGGACGATCATGCGGCTTCGCTCGTCCCAGGCCACCGGCATGATGAAGGAACGGTCCAGCTTGAGCTCCTGGATCGGCAGGTCGCGCAGGTAGGACAACGACGAGAAGCCGGTCCCGTAGTCGTCGACGGAGACCTGCAGGCCGTGGCGGCGCAGCGTCAGGATCGTCTCGCGGGCCTTGTGCGGGTCGGCCAGGAAGCAGTCCTCGGTCACCTCGACGATCAGCCGGTCGGGCGCGACACCGGCCGCGGCCAGGGTCTGCACGAGCCGGTCGATGAGGTGGGGGTCCAGCAGCTCGGGGGCGGCCCAGTTCATCGCCACCCGGAAGCCCAGCCCGGCCGCTGCCCATCGGCGCGCATCGGCGACGACCTGGCGCAGCACGCTCTCGGTCAGCGCGGGCATGAGGCCGAAGGCCCGGGCATCGGCCAGGAAGTCGACGGGCAGCAGCAGGCCGCGGGTCGGGTGCTGCCAGCGGACCAGGGCCTCGACGGCGACGACCTCCCTGGTCCGGGCATCGACCTGCGGCTGGTACCAGACCACGAGCTCGTCGCGTACCAGCGCCTGTCGCAGGGACTCGCCCACCGAGAGGCGGTGGCGGGCGTCCCCGTCGAGGGCAGGGTCGAACAGCAGCACCCCGGCACCGAGGTTCTTCGCCTGGTACATCGCGATGTCGGCCCGTCGCAGCAGCTCCTCCGGCGTGCGGTCGGCGCGGTCGCGGACGGCGATCCCGACCGAGCCCTCGATCCGCAGGTCGAGGCCCTCCACGGTGAGCGGCTCCCTGAGCGCTGCACGCAGCCGCTGTGCCGTCTCGACGAGCAGCAGCGCGTCGTCGGCCGGGAGCACCACGGCGAACTCGTCGCCTCCGAGCCGGCCGATCGTCGCGGTCCGGTCGAGCGTGCGTCGCAGGCGCCGGCCCAGGGTCACCAGGACGCGGTCGCCCTCCGCGTGCCCGAAGCTGTCGTTGACGTCCTTGAAGGCGTCCACGTCCAGGATCATGACCGCGACGGGGCCCGAGCCGGCCAGCCGCCCGCTCGCGTCCATCAGGAGCGCCCGCCGGTTGGGCAGGCCGGTGAGCTCGTCGGTGAGGGAGAGCCGTAGCGCCTCCGCTGCACCGCGGGCGTCCCGGAGCGCGACGACCATCCGTCCGCCGGCGCAGAGCAGGGTGAGCAGGGCGGGGACCTTGACGGCCCAGCCGACGCTCCCCTCGGGGTTGAGGGCGAGCACGACGACGGCCAGCCCGGCCGCCGCCACGGGCAGCGTCGCGCTCGGCCGGTCCACGGCATCCGGGACGGCCGGGCGTCCGTCCGCACGGCTGGACGCCGCCGAGACGAGGAGGGCGAAGCCCGCCCCCCAGAGGGCGTCGATGAGCAGGCTCGTGGAGTAGGTGCCGACCGAGTGGCCGAGGAGGAAGGTGCTGTCACCGATCGCCAGCGCCAGGAAACCGGCGGCCAGGGCCCAGTTCGGCGCCGTCCTCTCCCGGCGGCGGACGAGCATCTGACCGAGCACCGCCGCGGACATCACCAGATTGATGAACGGGTACAGCACGGCCACGAGGAGCGCGAGCCCACCGCTGGGGAACGTGTGGGACAGGGGCAGCAGGAGGGGCACCGCCGCCACGCACACCGCCGCACCGCACACCACCGTGGCGTCGAGCCACACCGTCGACTTCCGCGGTGCCGCGGTGCGCGGCAGGTCGACCAGGAGGAACGCTGCCATCCCGACGTACGACGCGAAGCAGAGGACCTCGCCCGGCGCGGGGAAGGCGACGACCGTCGTGGTCTGCTCGGCGCTCACCGTGGCCGAGCCGGCGGCCCACAGGGTCACCGCACCGCCGAGGAAGGCCAGCGGCAGCCTCCGCGAGGGCCGGCGTACGGCGGCCACCACCATCCGGAGCAGCAGTGTCAGGAAGAAGATCGGGAGCGTGACGACCAGTGCCCATCTGTCGGGCTCGTCGGCGCCCGAACCAGGCAGGAGCGCGGCGGTGGAGCCGGCCACACCGAGGGTGGCCCACGGCAACCAGGTCAGCACCGCCTCCGCGCGTGGCCCGGTCAGCAGCGACACCCGAGCCGCGACACCACTCATGTCCCCCTCGCCCTCTCCTGTGCTCCGTGCCCCGCGACCAGGGGCACCCGGAACGCGGGTCTGTCCCAGACATCGGCGTCCTGACGACATTCATGAGTCCGACGGGAGAAGAGATCTGTGAGAACGCCCGGCCAGTCATCAGCATTGTCACTGGGCGGCGCTCTCGACGGTCGGCGCTTCCGTGGGCGGGAGTCCCGGTCGCCAGACCGCGGGAGTGCACCGGGCACGGCAGAGGCCCGCGTGCCGGAGCGACGCGGGCCTCTGGGTCGAGCTGTGGAGCGGGTGCCTCAGTCGCGGCTGTCCCGCGGCTGAGGGATCCCGCCGAGCAGGGAGCGGACCTCGGACTCGGAGAAGCGGCGGTGCCCACCGAGGGTGCGCACGGCGGAGAGCTTGCCGGCGCGCGCCCACCGGGTGACCGTCTTGGGGTCCACGCGGAACATGCTGGCCACCTCGCCGGGGGTCAGGAGGGAGTCGATCGCGGGACGCGTCGGGGTGCTGGATGAGACTGGCGGTGTCATGTCCTGTCCTTCGTTCGGAAGCCTGGCTGACCTCATGGGTCCCTGGGGCTTTGCGTCCCCACCTTGCGGAGGGTTTGCCTTTGTCGCTGACGGGAGAACCACCTCCGACCACGGCCGGGGGGGCTCTTACCCCTTCTTTCGGCGCACCACCCCCCGTCCTTTAGCAGTTGGCTTGTCCGGATTTCTGCCGGTCCGACGACGCCCCCGCCGGGGCCCGGCGCGGATGCCCGGCGGACGCTCGAAGGGCCGCCCTCGCATGCTTGTGGGAGCGTTGGCCTTGCCATGACCAGCCCCAGCAGACGTCTCGGCGCCGACACGGTCGGCGTCGTGGTCGACCTTGCCATCGAGGCGGCGGGGATCGGCACCTACGAGTGGGACCTG
>DASXVR010000024.1:0-6460 GCA_036504175.1 Actinotalea sp.
TGCACCAAGGCGTGCTCGTCGGCCTTCAGGGCGCGTCGACCCACGACTACCCCGTGCTGCGCGAGGCCGAGACCGGCTCGTGGCTCGGGAGGCAGTACCAGGGCAGGGGCATCGGGACGCGCATGCGGGTGCTCATGCTGCACCTGCTCTTCGACGGGCTCGGGGCACAGAGCGCGACGACCTCGGCCTTCGAGGACAACCCCGCGTCGCTCGCGGTGACCCGCACCCTCGGCTACGCCGACGACGGCACGCAGCTGCAGGTGCGCGAGGGTGTGCCGGCGCGGCACCACCGCTTCCGCATGGACCGGGCCGTTTGGGAGGCACGACCGGGGCGCTTCAGGCCGGACGTCGCGATGTCCGGCGTCGAGGAGCTGGCCGTGTTCCTCGGCGTCGGGGACTGACCCGCGACCGTCAGGTCGCGCCCCCGAGCCGCCCGGCCGTGGAGACGAGGCTCAGGACCAGCCACGCTGCCAGGAAGACGCCGACGACTGCGAACCAGTTCCAGCGCTTCCGCCAGAAGAAGGCCACGAGCGAGACCGCCAGCCATGGGACCAGCAGCGAGCCGAAGGCGGACCCGACGTTGAAACCCGAGGCGACCCCGAGGGCGATCTGGACGATCAGCACGACCAGCCAGGTTGCTCCGGCAACGATGCCGACCCTCCCGAACGCGGTCCGGTTGGCGCGTCGGCCGTCGCCCGGCTCGGGTAGCCAGAGGGTCCAGCCGGCCGGCGGGGCTCCCCACGCAGGATCCGGCTCCCACCCCGCAGGGGGCGTCCAGCCGGTCGGAGGGGTGGGCCAGTTCGGTGGCGGGTTCAGTCGAGGCACGGGACCCGACCGTAGCCGCCGGCAGAGCATGCATGCCGCTCGTCCACAGGTGAGATCGCGCACGGTCTCGGATGTCTTCGCAGGGAATGCGCTCCGTCGTCGCACAGTTGAGCCCAACAGACTCAACTCTGGCGTCGTCGGACTTGCGCTCCGGAATCCGGCGTCGCAGACTTGAGCCCAGCAGGCTCAATCGGGGTGGCCGGACCTGGCCCCCGGCCACATCAAGGAAGAGGCATCACACATGGCACGAGCAGTCGGCATCGACCTCGGGACCACCAACTCGGTGGTCGCCGTCCTGGAGGGTGGCGAGCCCACCGTCATCGCGAACGCCGAGGGTTCGCGCACCACCCCGTCCGTCGTCGCGTTCTCCAAGACCGGTGAGGTGCTGGTCGGCGAGGTCGCCAAGCGGCAGGCCGTCACGAACGTCGACCGGACCATCAGCTCGGTCAAGCGCCACATGGGCACCGAATGGTCGGTCGCCATCGACGACAAGAACTACTCCGCGCAGGAGATCTCCGCGCGCATCCTCGGCAAGCTCAAGCGTGACGCCGAGGAGTACCTGGGCGAGCCCGTCACCGACGCCGTCGTGACGGTCCCCGCCTACTTCAACGACGCCCAGCGCCAGGCGACCAAGGACGCCGGCCAGATCGCGGGCCTCAACGTGCTCCGCATCGTCAACGAGCCCACCGCAGCCGCGCTCGCCTACGGCCTCGACCGCGGCAAGGAGGACGAGCTGATCCTCGTCTTCGACCTCGGTGGTGGCACGTTCGACGTCTCGCTGCTCGAGGTGGGCAAGGACGAGGACGCCTTCTCGACCATCCAGGTCCGCGCGACCTCCGGTGACAACCACCTCGGTGGTGACGACTGGGACCAGCGGATCGTCGAGCACCTCATCAAGGAGGTCAAGAACACCGCGGGCGTGGACCTCTCCAAGGACAAGATCGCCCTGCAGCGTCTGCGCGAGGCGGCCGAGCAGGCCAAGAAGGAGCTCTCGTCCGCGACGAGCACCAACATCTCGATGCAGTACCTCTCGATGAGCGAGAACGGCCCCATCCACCTGGACTCCAAGCTCACGCGTGCGCAGTTCCAGCAGATGACGGCTGACCTGCTCGAGCGGACCAAGGCTCCGTTCACCAACGTGATCCGTGACGCCGGCATCACCGTCGGTGACATCGACCACGTCGTCATGGTCGGCGGCTCGACCCGTATGCCCGCCGTGGCGGACGTCGTGCGGGAGCTGACCGGTGGCCAGGAGCCGAACAAGGGCGTCAACCCGGACGAGGTCGTCGCCGTCGGCGCCGCGCTGCAGGCCGGTGTCATCAAGGGCGAGCGCAAGGACGTGCTGCTCATCGACGTCACCCCGCTGAGCCTCGGCATCGAGACCAAGGGCGGCGTGATGACCAAGCTCATCGAGCGCAACACGGCCATCCCGACCAAGCGCAGCGAGATCTTCTCGACCGCCGACGACAACCAGCCGTCCGTGCTGATCCAGGTGTTCCAGGGCGAGCGCGAGTTCGCCCGGGACAACAAGCCGCTGGGCACCTTCGAGCTCACCGGCATCGCCCCGGCCCCCCGTGGCGTGCCGCAGATCGAGGTCACCTTCGACATCGACGCGAACGGCATCGTGCACGTGTCCGCCAAGGACCGCGGCACGAACAAGGAGCAGTCGATGACGATCACCGGCGGCTCGGCTCTCGGCAAGGACGAGATCGACCGGATGGTGCGCGAGGCCGAGGCCCACGCGTCCGAGGACAAGAAGCGTCGCGAGGAGGCCGAGACCCGCAACCAGGCCGAGGCGCTCGTCTACTCGACGGAGAAGGTCCTGGCCGACAACGGCGACAAGGTCCCCGACGACGTCAAGACCGAGGTCACCGCTGCGGTGAGCGAGCTCAAGACGGCTCTGGCCGGCGAGGACATCGAGGCGGTCAAGGCCAAGCAGACGGCGCTCGCAACGATCAGCCAGAAGATCGGTGAGGCCATCTACGCGGCCGACGCGGCTGCCGGTGACGCATCGGCGAACGCCGCCCCGAGCGGTTCCACCGCGCAGGACGGCGCCCCGCAGTCCGACGAGGACGTCGTGGACGCCGAGATCGTGGACGAGGACGAGGTCAAGTGAGCGACGACTTCGCTGCGGCGGGTGGGGCCGGCGAGGACCCCACCCGGCCGCGGTTCACCGACAAGCGCCGGATCGACCCGGAGACGGGTGCGGTGCGCGAGCCCGTCGGGGGGGTTGCTGGTGCGTCGTCAGGCGCGGGTGCGTTCACGCCGTCGGGAAGCGCTGATGAGGGTGACTCCGGCGAGGCCCAGACGACGGCCGACCTGGACCAGGCGAACGCGCTGGCTGCGGAGCTGCTGGGCGACCTGCAGCGTCTCCAGGCGGAGTTCGTGAACTACCGCAAGCGCGTCGACCGTGACCGGCTCGTCGCCCGCGACCAGACGGTCGTGGCGATGGTCGAGGCCCTGCTCGGCGTGCTGGACGACGTCGAGCTCGCCCGCCAGCACGGCGAGCTCGCCGGCGGTCCGTTCGCGTCCATCGCGGAGAAGCTCGAGACGTCCCTGGCCAAGTTCGGCTGGGAGCGTTACGGCGCGGCGGGCGAGTCCTTCGACCCGACGGTCCACGAGGCGCTCATGCACGCGCACTCGGACGACGTCACCGAGCCCACGGTCGTGCAGGTCCTCCAGCCCGGTCACCGGGTCGGGGACCGTATCGTCCGCGCGGCCCGCGTCGCCGTCGCCGAGCCCGAGTGACCACGCGCAGCACGGCCCGCGCCTCGCGCAGGGCCGTGCTGCGCCACGGGTGTAGCAGGATCGAGCACGACAGGGCACTCAGAACGACAGACCGCACGTGAGTACGGGGAGGGGGTAGGCGATGGCCGGCCAGGACTGGTTCGAGAAGGACTTCTACGCGACCCTCGGCGTGCCGAAGAACGCAGATGCTGCGGCGATCAAGAAGGCGTACCGCAAGCTGGCACGGACCCTGCACCCCGACCACAACCCCGACGACCCCGCCGCCGAGGCCCGGTTCAAGGAGGTCGGTGAGGCGTACGCCGTCCTGTCGGACACCGAGCAGCGTCAGCAGTACGACGCGATCCGGGCCATGGCCGGCGGCGGCGCCCGCTTCTCCGCACCCGGTGCGGGCGGCACCGGTGCCGCGGGCTTCGAGGACCTCTTCGGGGGGCTCTTCGGCGCCGGTGGCCAGGGCGGCCAGCGGGTCAGGTACACCACGAACGCCGGTGGCAGCGGCTTCGAGGACATCCTCAGCGGCCTGTTCGGCGCGGGTGCGGGAGGCGCGGGAGCTCCCACGGGTTTCCGGCCCAACCGCACGGCCCAGCGCGGCGCCGACATCGAAGCCAGCACGGCCCTGCCCTTCCGGCAGGCCGTGGAGGGCTCGACCGTCACGCTCATGGTCGAGGGGCGGCGGGTCACCGCCCGCATCCCGGCAGGCGTGCGCAACGGGCAGAAGATCCGCCTCCGGGGCAAGGGTCGTCCGGGCGAGGGTGGCGCGGCCGCGGGTGACCTCGTCATCGCCGTCAGCGTCGAGCCGCACCCGGTGTTCGCCCTGGAGGGGCGCGACGTGCGCATCACCGTGCCCGTCACGTTCCCCGAGGCCGCACTCGGTGCGCAGATCGACGTGCCGACGGTCGACGGGTCGACCGTGCGCGTCAAGGTGCCGGAGGGGACCCCGTCCGGGCGGACCCTGCGGGTCAAGGGCAAGGGCGTCGTCACCGCGTCGGGGCCCGGAGACCTGCTGGTGACGATCCAGGTGGCTGTCCCGCAGCGGCTCTCCGAGGCCGCGCGCGCAGCCGTCGAGGCCTTCTCGGAGGCCACCGGTGGCTCCGACGTGCGCGCGGACCTGCTCGCCCGCGCCCAGCAGTAGTCCGCCGCCGGCAGCAGCCTGCGTCCGACAGCGACGACCCGAAGGAGGGACGAGATGGCATCCGAGGAGACACCGCTGTTCGTCATCTCCGTCGCGGCCGAGCTCGCCGGGATGCACCCGCAGACGCTCCGTCAGTACGACCGCCTCGGCCTCGTGTCGCCCGGCCGCGCACCCGGCCGCGGCCGTCGGTACTCGCTGCGCGACATCGCCACGCTCCGCGAGGTCCAGCGCCTCTCGCAGGACGAGGGCATCAACCTCGCCGGCATCAAGCGCATCCTGGGCCTCGAGCGCCAGGTCGAGCGGCTGGAGGAGCAGGTCGAGCTCCTGCGCTCCATGGCCGACCCCGGCCGACGCGTCTTCACCGCCGGCCCCGCGGGCGAGGTCATCGCCGTCCCGCGCGGGCACCGCCCTGCGCGAGTGACCCGCAGCGGAGCGCTCGTCGTCTGGCGTCCCGCGCCGCACCCGTCCCAGCACGACGGGCAGCGCGGGTAGGTCGCTCGCGCGCCGCGGCCGCCAAGCAGTCTTCTCCCGGTCCCTCGCGGGGCAAGTTCTCGCCGCTCCCTCATCGTCGGCGCCGGGCGTCCGATGGTCAGGCATGGCCACCTTGCTCGTTGCCCGCCCGACCGCGCCCGCAGGTCAGTCGTCGGCGCCCGCTGCCCCGCCGCGTCGCTCCCTGATCCCGCGCGGGGCGCGGCTCACCGAGGAGGCCTTCCGCACGCGTCACGACGCCCTCACCTGGGTGCTCGTCGCGCACATCCCGGTCCTGGCAGCGCTCGCCCTGTGGTGGCACCCGGAGGCGACCGCACCCGGCGGCGGGATGGACGTGAGCGCGCACGACCCGCAGATGTGGCGTGCGTGGTCGGGCATCGGCGTGATGGTCGTGGCCGTCGTCGTCGGACGGTTCGCCCGCAGCCAGGGCATCCGGGCTGCTGCCGTCAGCTGTGGGCTCGTGCTGTCGAGCGCCGTCCTGGTGCACCTCTCCTCCGGGATGACGGACCTGCACCTGCACTTCTTCGTGACGATCGCCTTCGTCGCGCTCTACCAGGCGTGGACACCCTTCCTGCTGGGCATCGCCATCGTGGCCGTCCACCACATCGGCATGAGCCTGGTCGACCCGACGATGGTCTTCTCCGACCCGCGGGCCCAGGCCCACCCGATCCCGTGGGCGCTCTTCCACGCCGTGCTGCTGATCGCGGAGTGCGGTGCGCTGGCGACGAGCTGGCGCTTCACCGAGCAGGCCGACGAGGCACGCAAGGCCCAGCAGGAGCGCGCCGAGCTCAACGCCGCCGAGCAGGTCGCCACGCAGTCGGCCCTCGCCGCCGAGCAGGTGCGCGCCGCCGACCAGGCACAGTCCGAGCTCCGGGCCCGCCACGAGCGTTCGGTCCAGCTCGAGGGCCGGCTCATCGCCCTCAACCACGCCGGGGAGCGCCTGCGTCAGGGCGCCGGTGAGGCGGAGGCCGTGATGGACGGCCTCGTCTCCGCCGCCGGTGACATCGGCGCCGCCGCAGCCCAGGCCTCGCGCGCCGCGCACGACGCAGCAGCCAAGGTCGCCGCGTCCGCCACCACCATGCAGCGACTGCACGACGCGACCCGCGAGATCGCCGACATCGCGCGCACCATCACCTCGATCGCCGAGCAGACCAACCTGCTCGCCCTCAACGCGACCATCGAGGCCGCTCGCGCCGGCGAGGCCGGCAAGGGCTTCAGCGTCGTCGCGCAGGAGGTCAAGGAGCTCGCGGGCCAGACCGCCCGTGCCAC